>JABMQX010000834.1 GCA_013203085.1 bacterium
CCAATGAGGCGATGCAAACCCTCAACATAAACCAGCTCGACGCATTCTACTCACAGCAGCAAGAAGGTGTCCAGGTGCAGCAAGCGAGGTGATGGGGCCTGACGTGCCCAGCGGCGATTGAGGACCTCAGCTTGCGGGAATGATTGTGGCAACTCTGGGCGAGGAGCTTGTTCTCTGCTCCTCGTCCGGGGCGGCCGGTTTCCTTTCGTATGGTGGAGCCTTGGTGAGCTGACAAAGGATTTCTCAAGCTCGCGGGCTATAGCGGTCTAACTCGAAAATGTCGGCGAAGCGTCTTGCTATGACCATTGTGCTCGACAACGATTTCGACAGTATCTCGTTGCGGCCGGGGCGTGGCGCGAACGGCAAATCGCCCGTCTGGCTCGACCTCAATCCGGGCGCCGGCAACCTTCACGCTTGCCCCTTTCTCCACAGCGCCATAAACCTCGACGACAACGGGTCCGGGGACAAGTTCGGTCTCGGCCGGCGGTGCGGTGGCGACGACGACCAGCGGCGGCGACTCGATCGTCGCTATTTCCTCCAGCAATATTCGTTTTGCTGACCGAAAGGCGATGGGGTCCTTTTCGTAGTCACTGAACGAGGTCACGATGCGTCGGCAGATTTCGTCGCTGCGTTGGCGAGGGTTAATGCTGCCGGCAGCGCTGCCCAGCCGCTCGATCACGCGCCCCGTCTTCTCGGATAGGAGGCGGAACTCTTCATAGTCTTGAATACCCTCACGCATCATCTCCCAGCGGATGGAGTCGAGAGGGCCTTTTTTTCCGGGATAGACGATGAAGCTATCGCCGGGGGGTAGGCGGCCGCCGGGGGTTCCGAAAGGATTGTCGGACCAAGAGTTCCATCCCCAGTGGAGGTAACCATCCAGCCGGTAGCACCAGTTGATCCAGTGGAGAATACGAGTGGCAACCAGCGGATAATCGAGGAGACGGTTGGGAAAATATCCTTGCGGGTGTAAGCAAGTATAGAACCAGAGTTCGCTGCCGGCGAGCTGTGCGGCACGAAAGTCGTCGAGCCAGCCGGGCAAGTAGTTTAGCTTCGGAACCCATATTTCGAGGCTGCCGGCGAAGCCGCGTGTCTCGATGGCGTCAATCCGCCGAAGCCGCGGCGCCGCCCGATGGACAAACTCCGAGGCTATCTTCCATGACTCAATGTTATTTATGGACGGCTCGTCAGCCACATGAATCATCGCATCGTTCAACCATCCTCGCTCAGACAAGTGGTGCTGGAGGTCACGGAGCAGCGGCGCGAGCCCCTTATCAGGTGGCAGAACAACCCGTTTGCCGGTGCCACGGTCAGTGGCTGTGATGTCTCCAAGGACGATCTCTTTGCTCCGCCATCCCCCTTTGCCAAAGTGGGCAACGTGGCCGATCTCGATCCGCTTGCACGCCCCCGCTTTCTTGAAAAGCGTGACCCAGCGATCGAAGTCCGAATAGTCGAATGAAAGGCGCCCGTCGCGCTCCCGCGTGACTTTGATCAGAGATATCCGTGTGAGGACGACGTTCTGGCGATGCTCGGCCATGTTTTCAGCATACCGTTCGAGCAACGGCCAATGTTCCTGGGACCAGGGGACGACTTTGTGGAATCGCGCGATCCGCCCCGGATTAAACCAGTTTGTAACCCACAGGTGACGTTCGTCGGGTAGGACAAATGGATAGACCTCGAGGGATACCTCAATGGATCGAGAGACTTGGTCGTTACCGACAGAGAACCGTCCCTGATAGGTGCCCGGTGGCGCATCGGGCGGCACAAAGACCGTCAGCCAGATTGGCTGGGTGCGCCCCGGAGGCAGGTCCATCTGTTCCGCCTCCAGCAGCGGATCGGGAATCTCGCAGGGCGCGGCACGCAGAATATTGCTTTTGGCGGTATTCCGGCGAAGCGCCAGCGCAGCGACTCTGAGGGAAACGTATAGCCTCCTTCAGTGTGACGAAGAGGGTCCCAACGGGCCAAAAGACCCCGCAATTCCTGCTCGGCACGAACTGCGACCTGTCCCGAAAAATACTCATTGCGACCACCCCGCATTTCGACCTTCTTCGCCGATTCGG
Source organism: bacterium (assembly GCA_013203085.1). Taxonomy (GTDB): domain Bacteria; phylum Auribacterota; class JABMQX01; order JABMQX01; family JABMQX01; genus JABMQX01. The sequence continues at coordinate 2,058 of JABMQX010000834.1, forward strand.
CAGCGGCCATGTCGGGAAACACTTTGATCAACGGGTCAACCGCCCAAAGCGATAAGGTTGCTTCTTCGGCGAAGAGACCGCCCGCACAAGTGATGAGAGAAACGAGCATCAAAGCAGTTACGGATAGTCTGGACATGATTCACCTCCTGATGTTGAAAAAAGAACGCTGAATTGAGCAGCCGACGATCGGAGGGCGCGCGGTGCCTTGGGCGAAAAACGCCCCATACAAGTGGCACAATCACGGTCTTTCCACCGCGGGCTGCTTGTCTTTCGCTCGCATTTCCTCGGAGTCCGGGCGATTCCCCTTTGCCTTGGTTATCCCGCCCACCAGCATTATGCCACCTTCACCTTGCGACGAAAACCCCTTTCAAACGGCGGCGAAATTTACTCGGGGGTGATAAAGGGTGAGAATTCTTTGCTGCGGGTAGAGTTGCCTGAGGAGGGCGGATTCGTTAGCGGCACCCAGAGGGTTGTCATCAAACAATCTGAGTTTCCCCCGGCTCCCTGAAAGTCACACTGAGCTTGTCAGGACGTGGAGGGACGGAGCTTGCAGCGTTCGGATTGCTCTTCAGTTGAGGGGTGGTTTTTGTGTAAACGAGTAAGAGACGAAGAAAGTTGGGATGGATAGCGAAGATGTGGTAAAGCGGGGGCGTGCGGCCTTCTTGCCAGTCTTGTGTGGGGGTCCCATTGTTTTTTGCCAATGTTTTTACTGGCAGGATTGGAGCCAATTGGCCCCCGCGTGCTGATTGTGAAGCAATTTCTATGCCACCCCCTTGGCTCGATCCCAGCAGCACGGACCGAGAAACTTGTTCCCACTTCCAACGTTACCTGCTAAAATCCAAAAAAATGAAGCGATGTTATTCCGTTCCTCAAAACGTTATCACAGAAGCCCAGAATCCGGAGACGGCGAGAATAGACACCCTTCCCACGGGGAGTATTCTGCGTCTGATCAACCGAGAAGACCTCAAAGTCGCCGCCTGCGTCAGAAGAGCCATTCCGGACATCGCACGTGCTGTTGATCTTGTTGCAGAAGCCTTTCGGGCAGGAGGGCGATTGTTTTACGTGGGGGCGGGAACAAGCGGACGCCTTGGCGTCCTCGACGCCGCGGAGTGTCCTCCGACGTTCAGGACGAAGCCCAGCACCGTCCAGGGAATCATCGCGGGGGGAAAGAGAGCCGTTTTCAGGGCTATTGAAGGGGCAGAAGATGGGGATGGTTCTGCGGAAATTTCCTCACATGGTGTAATAGACAAGGATGTGGTTTTCGGCATAGCCGCGTGCGGGCAAACTCGTTTCGTCCGCACCGCTCTCGGGGCGGCGAGGGAAAAGGGGTGCAGGACAGTTTTTCTCAGCTCAAATCCCCCTCAGAAGAACGATCCCGCCGTTGATGTGAGAATTGCAGTCGTCGTCGGTCCGGAAGCGATCGCTGGCTCGACGAGAATGAAGGCCGCCACCGCCGCCAAAATGGTCCTGAACATGGTCACCACGGCTGCTATGATCAAGATAGGGAAAACCTACGGAAATCTGATGGTGGATCTAAACCCGAAAAGTGAGAAGCTTCGCCGCAGGGCAACGAGAATCGTGGCCCATCTCTCCGGAATTCGCAGACGGGATGCGGAGACATACCTGAAGAAAGCGAAAGGGAGCGTCAAGGTCGCAACGGTGATGGCCAGGCGAAGCGTCGGATATGGGAAAGCCCTTCAATTGCTCAACGAGAATAGGAATTTCCTCCGTGGCGCGCTCGGAGAAGAACAAGATCTTCCCAGCCGGAAACGAAGAGCTCGAAAAGTCGGAAAAACCGGCTCTTGATTTTTGCTGCGATTTGAAGTATAAACTCTGACAAGAGTACATGAAATATTGGCGGCGTCGCTGAGGAAAGGAACGCCCTGAAATGGGAAGGGAAATTCCCTCCAGGACCCTCGCGAGGCCTTTATGGGTTCAGATTTGCCCTGGCGATGAACAAAAAGGTACACGCTTCTCAGCCGGGCGGGCAAGGAGCCACGGGCGACTTGTGGAGCGGGGCACAGGAAAAGAGCCCGGCGAAAAACAGCAGTGTGTAAGAGTTCAGAAGAGCTATCATGGCCTTGTTGCCATTCACTGCGAAGTCCGGAGGAGAATGCACACACTCGGGAGCATGTTGTAAACTGGTAATCGGCTGCCGATTCCTTGTCTGCGAAAAGGAATCCCGGGTCCCTATTGCCGAATCAGTGCTCCGCTTGATGCAAGTATCTCGGAGTGAAAGCGGAGAGAATAACGTCTTCCTGTGGATTTCGTATCCTCATAGTGGCAAGCTCCTTGCTCTTTCAGCAAAAAAGAGAAGGAGGTGTTGATTATGTACTGTCCAAAGTGTAAGCAAGAGATTTTTGGAGGAAGCATCTGCCACCTCTGCGGAAAGGAGCTCCTCGAAAGTGAGCCAGCGAGCGATCTCTCTCCGTCAAGGGCAGCGTTGGGGATCGTCACTCGCAAAAAGTATAAAGTCACAAAGGAGTTCGGCCAAACCCTCCCCGGCCACGTCGGCCGCCTCCTTATTGAAATCCTCCTTTTCTGCACCGCCTTCATCCTTCTTTCTCACGCTGTAGTCGCAGTGGCCAACTGGCTTTCCAAGGCAATGGCCTTGCCCGGACGGCCCGCCAAGTTCATCGATATTCATGGCCGTTGGATGAAATACTTCTGGCTCATCGGGTGCGCCGCCATCGTCTTTCTAACTGTCAAACTGAGATTCAGACCGGGAAAGTAAAAGACACAGCCGACGCGAGCCGCTTCACCGAAGAAGGGGTTGCGGATAATATATAGGAGTGAGCCAAGTGGCAGATCTCGGAAACTCTCACGAAAAAGTTGACAAACTCTGCGAGAATATCGCCAAAGTCATCGTTGGGAAGGGGAATGTCATCCGGCTGGTGGTAGTAGGACTGCTGGCTAAGGGGCACATGCTCATCGAGGACATCCCCGGCATCGGCAAGACCACTCTTGCCAACGCTCTGGCGAAGTCTCTGAATTGCTCCTTCCGGAGAATACAGTTTACCAGCGACCTTCTTCCCTCAGACATTATTGGCATCTCCATCTACAACCCAAAGGAGAACAAGTTCGAGTTCCAGAAAGGGCCCGTCTTTGCCAACGTCGTCCTCGCTGACGAGATCAACCGCACAACGCCCAAGACCCAGAGTTGTCTGCTGGAAGCGATGAACGACCGGCAGGTCTCCGTTGACAGCGCCACCTATCCCCTTCCCCAACCCTTTATCGTCATTGCCACCCAGAACCCCGTCGAACATTACGGAACCTTCCCCCTGCCGGAATCTCAGCTCGACCGCTTCATGGTGAAGATTGACATCGGCTATCCCAGCCCCGAAGAGGAGGAAAAACTCCTTCAGACACGTAAAGGGCGAGACCCTCTCGACAGTATCGGCCCCGTTCTCACCGTCGGGGAAATCCTGGAGCTTCAAAGGGCTGTGGACGACGTGCGTATGGACTCCAGCTTGACCGCCTACATTATGGATATCGTCACCGCCACCCGAAAGTCGACCCTTGTTGAAGTTGGCGTCAGCCCCCGGGGAAGCCTTCACATGTACAGGCTTGCCCAGGCGCACGCTCTCGTCTGGGGGAGGGACTACTGCGTGCCCGACGATATTAAGAAGCTGGCGGTCCCGGCATTTGCTCACCGCATTGTCCTCAGCTCCGATTACGGGCCGCGCTCGCCGAACGTCGCAACCGCCAATCAAGTCATAAAAGACATCGTTGAGAGCGTGCCCGTACCTTTGTAACGGGCCCTTCCGCCAGAAACCGGCGCTGTCCCCCCATGCGGCGCTGTCCTCTCCCCTCATCGCCGACATCCATGCTTTTCCTCTGCGCTCTCCGAGCAGTTTGCAGTGAGTTCATCTCCCTCCGGGACTGAGCGGCTA
>JABMQX010000101.1 GCA_013203085.1 bacterium
GAAGCATGGGTCTTCGCTCCTTTCCTGGTCGTAGCATCAGTCAAAGCAACTGCAACATGGGCATCTTTGAACAGAAGAATTACAGCGAGATTCCGAATTCGTAAGCCTTTCTCAATTCCTTCTGATTCTCTTTGATTTCCCCTTTTTCATAAGCCTTCGCGAGAATCGCACCTCGAAATTCCATCCCCAAATAATCGAATGATTTGCGAAACATCTCGACTAAACATCCGCAGGCTTCCGACCCTTCCTCTGAAGGCGTTACGAGGACGGCCTTCTTGCCTTCCAGCTTTCGGCTGGCAATGAATGGCCGCAACCTATCGAGAAGCAACTTCATTTTTCCCGTGGGACCGTACCAGTACAACGGCGTCCCGAAAATGATCAAATCAGCCTCTTCGATTTTGGGGTAGATTTCTAACATGCCGTCGCAGACGCCACACGTGTACCCCTCCTGCTTGCATTTTCGGCAGTCGTAGCAGGGAGCTATCTCATAATCGTACAGGCACACCTTTTCGCTGGTATGCCCTTTTACTTCGCATCCTTTCCGGATTTGGTCAACCAGTATGTCCGTGTTGCCCGCTTTTCTGGGACTGCCAACCAGTGCGAGTATTCTCATGACGGCTCCCGTTCACGCCTCGTTGCCAGCTTGCCGCGAATGAAGCGCTCCAATCCTCATACGTCCGAAGGTACTCGAAAATCGGCGTGGGATGAATCTGCGCCATACCTTCGTGCGGGCGTTGGATATCTTCCTAAGGAATCGCGGAGGAGTGAGTTCTCTGCTTCACAGAGCAAATCACAGCAATCTTTTCTCTCCGCACAGTATAGGCCCCGCCGCCCTCCCTGCAAAGAAGAAAGAAAACCACAACTTACTGCAAAGCGCGTTTTGTACAGGTCTCCGTGAGAGAGCGCGAAGAAGATAGTCTCGGAATTCCTCTTTCATCAGCGATCAACTCGTACGATGCTATCCGAGCAGTGGCCGATACTGCGGCAACCACTTTCACCACCCCGGTTTCGGGACTGTTCGCACGCGCAGGCCCTTCGGCCCGACAAGATAAATGGGGCTGGGGGTGAGCGGCACGGGGATGGCGCCGGTGCGTTCGTTCAAGGGGACAACCCGCTTGATACCGAGGATGTCGTAATGCTGAAGTTGCTTCTCGAAGCTCACGCGGATGTAGGCATAGGGCTTGGTGGTCCAGGCGACAAGCGTATCATTTCGTCCGTCGGCGAACTTGAAGACGTAAATGTCATTTTCTTCGCTTAGCCGCCCCATGAATTTCTTACCCTCGAGCATGCGAGTCACGACGGCATGGGCGTAGTACGAGTACTTGGGCGTGTAATCGTGGCGGACGAGCCCGACCATATCCCCCTGGTCGTATTGGCGTGTACCGGTATCGCGCAACGTCCACCAGAAGACCTTTTTCACCTTCTGCGAGGCAATGGAGAGAACGTAGAACCTCACGAGCATATCCGCCTGGCGCAGCTCGCTGGAGCCATACGGATGAATGTGAGAATTCCAGCAGATTTCGGTCACCCACAGCGGCTTGGGCTTGCCGAAGCGAGACATCAGTTGCCAGAGCTTGTCAACCTGAGTGAGGTAATCGTACCCCGACATGGCATCGGTTTTGCTGTAATGGTCCCGAAACCAGAGGTCCTCCTTCTCCTCGGGGCTGTTGGGCGGCCGGTACGGGTGAAAGCACAGGATGTCAAAGCAGTCGTAGGGAACCAGTGATAGAATCTTCTCGGTCCATTTCAAATCCACAAACGCCGTATTGAAGCCTGCGACTTTCGCATCGGGGTCAATCTCGTGAACGGCTTGCCCTGCGGCTTTGAGGAAGTTCGCGTACTGCTCCGGCGTGCCTCGCCAGAAGTGGCCGCCGAAATTCGGTTCGTTCCATATCTGCCAATGTTTCACCTTTCCCTTGTAACGAGACACGGCGCCGCGAACGAACCGTACGTAAGCCTCGACGGCTTCGGGAGAACTAATTTTGTTGCGGACCCAGTCCGGCTCGTAAGAGAGGTTGGCGAGAACCATGATGCCACGGGCGAGAAGCTCGTCCACAACGCGGTCATAATAATCCCATTTGTAAACGCCGGGCTTGACTTCTATCCGCCTCCAAGTAAAGTCCTGCCTTCCCCATTTGATGCCGGCGTTCTGCATAATTCTCAGGCGATTGTCTTGATTCGGCTCGCCGCCAGAAATGGCAGTGTTGATCCCGAAGGGAGAGTCAGGCAAAAGCGTTTCGGGATAGGCCGGGGGAGCAAGATTGACCGTGAAGTGCTCTCCGCACGACGCCAGGGTGGATGCAAACAAGACCGAGGCGAGAACGAGCAGAAATGTTGCTTTCATAGCAGGTCCTATCCAACTGCGGGACCGGAGATTGAAAAAAGAGAAGCGGGGGCAAGGGAGATCAACACCTCACCCCCGATTAGCATCTCATCGTCTGTGTCTCAACGGAAGGAAATCGCATACGATACGCGCTGCGGTTACGGTACATCAACCCATTCGCCGCCTTTCTGACTGCTTTCGACGTCGCCGCCCTTCGGCAGCAATGCTCTTATTGGAACCTTTCCCCCTTTTCATACAGCCGTCTGGCTTGTACCTTCCGGTCGGCAGACCAGACATAGCGGGGGCGAGCTACCGTCTCAGACAGCGGAAATTCCTGACACCTTTTCAGAATGACCGCGAGCTCGCTGGCGCTAAGCCCCAACCCTTCCCCCACGGTAACATCAATCTCGTGGCAAAGC
>JABMQX010000835.1 GCA_013203085.1 bacterium
CTACAAAGGCGACAAGGATGGATTCACCATTCCGGGCTTGGGCATGCTTGTAATCGTGAGGCGAAAGGCTCGTTGGGGCCGTAACCCTGCGACGGGCGAGAAGATCAGGATTAAGGCCAAGAAGGCTTTGAAATTCCGCGTGGCTAAAGCCGCCAAGGATGCCATCGTTCCAGCAAAGAAGTGATGCGCAGCACCCCATCCTGACCGCAGATCGTGGTCGGCGACTGTGCTGGCTGCAGGGTCAGTCTTGCTATGGCTTTCTGAAAGGCTGTTGGAGCCCCACGATGAGAGAGAACAAGGGATTCACGCTCATTGAGTTGCTCGTCGTCATGGCGATCATTTCCATTCTTGCGGCCCTTCTCTTGCCTGCCATTCAGAGAGCCAAGGAAGCGGCAAGGCTTGCAGTGTGCACGGGCCATCTTAGCCAACTGGGGAGGGCTTTTGCAGCGTATCTCGACGAGTACAATGGATACGTGCCAGCTTATGTCTTAGTTGTTCCGTTCGGCTGGGGAAAAGGGCCAGGCTGGATGGACAAGCTCCTCCCGTATGTCCACTCCCAGGCGATCGGGAAGGGGCCGGATTACCCGGAGAACGCTGATATGGAGGCGACAAAGGTGTTCCGCTGCCCCAGCATTTGTCGTTCGGCGATAGACGGCCGCAAGTATCTGTCGAGCTACGTATTGAATGCGCGGCTTTACATTGATTCGGCAACGGGCCGCTTCCACATAGGAAGACTCAAGTTCCCTCCGAAGGTCATCGTGCTTTACGACCGTAACTCGAAAACGAGCTTTCCCGACAACGCGGACATGACTGATCAGTGGGGAAACAATAACGGTGGAGACCAGTGGGGCAGGGGGGCGCTATGGAGCTCTTTCATGGGCAGTCCTCCTTTTCCGGGCCCTCACGGAGGTGGTTACAATATTCTGTTTGCGGATTGGCATGTGCGTTGGCACGGCAAGTGGGTCAAGGGCAAGATGACGCGACATGCCGAACAGTAGCGCCTCTATCTCGGCTTTCTCGCCTTTTCGGCATGGTCCGCACGAACAGCGGCGTTTTTGTCATTTCGTTCACAGTGCACAGATTATCTCCAAGATTACCTGTCCCGCGCCTTGATTTTGCCCTTACTCAACCTCTCTCGCCTTCTTGTCATTCGGATCTGCCGTTGCCTGCTCTTTGTCGGGCGTGCTAATGTTTCTCAGTTGCAGGTCATGTTGTTCCGGCGGTTTCACTGATTCAATGGTGTGGCCAGTGATCGAGACACGGGATGCAGTAACACCGTCTATCAGAGCGAGGCGACGGCCGGAAACTTGCGGGTGAACTCTATCGTTCCAGGAGGAAGCGGAGAAATGACTACTGGTTATTCAGAAAGAGAGATGGATCTTCATGACAAGCTTCTTCAAAGGGGGTGCTCCCTCATAGAAGGTCGGATACTTCTCGACGGATCCTCTCCGCAAGGAAAACCTTGGTGGATTACTCGTAAGAAGCTCCGAGATGCAATTTCATGCTTCGAACAGGTGCTGGCAATCAATCCCCAGAACTGGTCATCAATCTACATGCTGGGAAAAATCCACCAGCGCCTGGGTGACCAGAAGGAGGCATTGAAGTGGTTCTCGCGGGCCTGTGAAATCAACCCTGATCAACCCGATGTGGCTCGCGAGGCTGCTCTTTCGGCGATTGACACAGGCGATGGCAAAACAGCCGTAAGGTATTGCGAGGCTGCTCTTTCGGCGATTGACACAGGCGATGGCAAAACAGCCGTAAGGTATTGCGAGGCTGCGATTCGCATGAGTCCCGACGACTTTGGCCTGATATTAAACCTTGCCCTTGCGCACTTGATCGCTGGAGATCTGACGCAAGCTCAGGCTTGTGCAGAGGATGCTGTCAGAAAAGCCCCCAACGACAAGATCTCGAAAAGGGTCCGTGCAATCATAAACGAGGTTGCTGACGGAAAACGGCGACCGCCGAAGACGGGACTGGAGATTCGCTAAGATTGTTGCTGAGGACTCGGGAGGCCAACGAGTTGCTGAGCTGGTGCCCGGGCCAGCTCGGAGGCAGTCTCCGCATGACTGAGTTGAGAGGTGGTACAAACAATGGGGCAGGACAGAAAACCATATAAACATTGTTATCCCAGAAGGTAAATATATGAAAACTCGCCAATGCTGTCCGGTGGCCATTTGCTGGCTGCTTATCCTACAATGTATACCTGCTTTCGCCGTTGAATATCGCATCGCATCTCAGAAGGACTTTGACCATTTCAGTGCTGCAACCTTCCAACCCGGGGATCTGATCTTGTTCAAGAGGGGGGTACGCTTTGCTGGCATGTTCTCACCTTTGGGTAAGGGCACAGAAAAGGCGCCAATTCGTATTGAAGGCTATGGAGAAGGAGAACGCCCGCGAATCGACGCAGGAGGAAAGAAGAAGGCAGGAATGTTGCTGCAAAATCCCTCATTCTGGGAAGTCAATGGGCTGGAAATCACGAATACCGATGGGACCGATAGAGACCAAGGGAAGTTATTTGGCATCTATGTTTTGGCAGAGGGAGAAGAAGGCATTTATAAACATATCTATATCAATGATTGCTACATCCATGATGTTAACGGCAAGGTGGCCGGAAAGCGACAGGGAGGAATTCATATTCACATCCAGAACCTAAACAAGTCGATATTTCATGATCTTCGTATTACGAAAAACCGGATTATTCGCATCGGGGGCGTCGGCATCGGTAACTCATCCTCCTGCGGTCGCATTGAATTCAGGGAACACCACACCGTCCCTCATTACTTGTGGACAAAGGTTTACGTGGCAGACAATTACATAGACCATACCGGACGCAATTGCATCATTGCCCGAGTCAGCAAGAATGCCGTCTATGAGCGTAACACTCTAGCGAACAGCAGTCGATACAGCACGGGGCACAGTATCTACTGCTTCAATACCGACGGTATAAAAATTCAGTACAACGAGGCTTATGGAAACGTGGGAGAGGGAGGAAAGGATCGCGGAGGATTTGATGCCGACTACAACTCCGTAAACACATTCATCCAGTACAACTACAGCCACGACAACCTTTGGTTTTGCGGAATCATGAAAAAGAAGAACCGGAACGTAGTTATCCGCTACAATGTGAGCCAAAACGATAAAGAAGGCATCTATTTCTACGGATTTGAAGAGAGTCGTGAAGCGAAGAATATTCACATCTATAACAACACTCACTATGTACGAAACGGGCTGCATGTCAACGTCTTTCCCGAAGGACGCACTCCTCTCAATTCACGATTTGAAAACAACATCTTCTTCTTTGAGGGAGAGGGGGAATGGGGAAAGAACCACAAAGGCATTAACACAACGTTCCAAAACAACCTCTACTTTGGGATTATCCCCCATGGGTCAGACTCCAGGCCCCAAACAGAAAGGCCAAAGTTCTCTCAGCCTGGGGTCTCAGGGACTGATATTGACTTGAAGACCATGGGGGTGTTGCGGGGATACAGGCTCATCCCTGAGTCGCCGTGCATAGGCGCAGGCATCAGAATACGCGACAATGGGGGGAAGGACCTTCTCGGAACCAAATTGATGACTGGAAAAGCGGATATCGGCGCATTTGGACGAAAGCCATAATGGCATTGAATGAAGATCGATTGCATAACCATCGCATTCACATGGACGCGCTATTCGCGCGCCAGTGATGCAAACGTTGGCCAGCAAGACACGGAACCGGCTTGTAGCCATGAAGGGCTGACCCGAACGTCCTGGCGGTGCCGAAGGCAGAGTGTTTTCCCCGGTCTACGGCGGACAGACCGGGGCACTGGGCCGAAGCGAGACCCCTGAAGGTGTCGCGATGAAGCTGAAACTGAGTCCGTAACACCTGGTGCCTTCGTAACGGACTGCGAAACCGTTTGTTAGAAATCTGGCAGAGCTGTTTTTGCCACTATTCTCGACCAGGCCCGAGACGTTGCCTCTTGTCAATCGCCAGTTTTAGCGTTCGGTGGCCGAAACTTTCGCATAGTGGCGGAATCGCGGAAAGGTCAACAGTGCTCCACCATGAATTTCGTTTCTGTGATTTCCGCCTCTAAACTTCACTTGAGGATCAAATGCTGCTTTGCACGAAGATTCCGGTGAGTCAGACCCTTCCAGCTCTGGCAGGGGAACCTCCAACACGAAGGCCCTACTGATTGGGTAATGCCTATGAGTCTCGACACCGATCTCGCCGAAGGAAGTGTCAGCTCCGCTGCGGGCAGGTAGGGAGGAACACGTATCACGGCTGCTCCCGGGGGGCGTCGCCAGAGCCTATCAACCTGGCGGCCCGTTCGTTCAGGTACTCCTCGATGGCGGTGTAGCCGGAGGGCATCATCTTCGCAGAATCATCCGTTAGGTTGTCGAATCCGTGTGCATCCTCCCAGCTATCGGGCATGGCGTCGTCGTCGGAATCCACCGGCGGCTTTCCCGAGATCAGCCCTTCCATCAAGTCCTTAGGCTCATGGCGTCCCCAGGAGCCAGTGCCTCTCTTCACCTCCTCGATGATCCTCTTGGTTACAGCATCCCGGGGGAAGCATCCGTCGCCGGCCAGCACCAGTTGATAAGTCTCTCGTGGGGAATGGGTCTGGATGAGCGGAACCGGGGTCTCTATCTTCTGCCTTACCCCGTATTTGGCGTAGTACCTCGCCCAGGCCGGCAACTTGTCCGCCTCTGCCCACGGGTCCTGGATGAGTCCCACGCCCTCGATGAAGTTGTCGCGGAGATAGTAGGGTATTTTGTCCTCGAAGCACCACGGGTAGATATGGGGATCGTTGCGATGGAAGCTCACGGTGCTGGGTCCGCTCTTGTAATAGTTACCGATGAAATTGAAGCCCGGAACTCCAATGTAATTGCCATGGTGCACGAAGCCCGCACGGAAGTTGTAGACGACGTTGTTCCGGAAGTCGGCAGGACCGCTGCCAAAGCACGGGTTGCGGTTTTCGTGATGGGCGAAGAGGTTGTGGTGAACCGAGATTCTGTTGCTGCGGCCCCCGGAAATCAGCCCGTAGAAGTGGCCGCCACCGCCCTGGCCCGTATGATCAAGCTCGCCGGTCAGCGAAGACTCCTCCAGGGTACACCACTGAATGGTTATATTAGTGGACCGCGCCCACAGATCTACGGTCTCATCCTCAGCCCAGGATAAAGAGAGATGGTCGAGAACAGCATTGTCAACGGACGAGAACTGGATGCAGTCCCCCTGATCGCCTCTTCCCACTGGCGACCGCACGTGCAGAAAGCGCACCACCACATCATGGACGTTCGGCTTGGTCGTCACCTGTTTATGCCAGTCCCTGAGATCGCTACGGAGCAGCCCCACGATGGTAATGCCGGCTCCGGGAGCGGTCTGGCCACCAATAGTGACGTAGGGCTCTTTGATGGTGATGTCCCCGAAAATTACCCCGGATACCTCGAAGGTGATGATACGCGGCCCGGGGGTCTCGCAGGCCGCCTGTAGGCTCCCGGGGCCCGAAGGATTCAAGTTTGTGACTTTGATTACCTTCCCGCCCCGGCCGCCGGGTGTGTCGGCGCCGAAACCCTCCGCGCCCGGGAAAGCCGAAACAGAAACTCCCCGGGCATAGTTTAATGGATCGGAGATCTGCCCGATCGCCTTAACATTCTGTCCTTGCGTGTGAACATCTTCCGCCAGAAGAACCAGCAGCCCAGTTGCCAAAAACATTACACAGCAACCTATCCAGTTCATCTCTCTTCTCGTTTCCTTCTCCTCCAGCAAGATGAAACAACTCCCTTGCCCTTTTGCAGCAACCATATCGGTCAGATCGCTATCTTACCATTTCGTAGAAGGCTAAAATATCCCCAGGTGGCAGATATGGCTGAAATGTTGGACTAAGGGCGATACTGTGGCGGAAGCGCGCGATCGCAAACTAAAGGAAGGTAATTTTGCGAATCTAAGCACAACCTGGTTGCAGAGCCGGCCTTCTGCGATTTCCGTGACAGGGCTACAACAATGTGGGTCAGTTGCTGCGGCTCGTCCGCAGACCGCGCAGCGAGCATCTCTGTCCAGTGCGTGGTGTGAAACGCTCCGTCCAAACCGTCTCTTGCGCCTGTCGCAACGAAGGATCTTTGTCTCGGCGACGTTGACCGTACAATGATCAACAGCTGAGCCGCTACTTCTTTTTTGCCTTTGCCCTCTTCGGAGTCTTAGGTTTGAGCCAGCCAGCTTCCTCGAACATTTTCTCTGGTGTGATCCCAAGGTGAGGCGACAGCTTTATCAGCACATCCGGGGCGGGAGTGAACAGACCTCTTGTTACTTGAGAGAGGTAGGAGTTGCTCACACCTGATTCCCGAGCGAGTGCCCTCAGGGACATCCCTTTTTCTTTTGCCGCTCGAAGGACAAACTTCCCAACATGCTTCATCAGCCATACCCTCCTACTGAATGACAGCCATGAATCGATCTCCTTACAACGGTAGGGCAGCCAATCTTGACAATCAAGATGAAAGTGTCCTCAATCTTCACCCGACCAACGCGTTCCCGTCATCTGTCTCTCGTCATGATTTAGAGGAGTGGCGCCGCATAAAAGCGTTTTTGGCCTTTCGTTTAGAGTGCGCACGATTAAACGCGTTTTTGGCCGAGACGGGCTATCCACAGGTACAATCAACGATTTGCTTCAACCCGTCCGCTTCTCGCTCGCGCATCGGCAGTTACGTGCTATCAAAGACGTCACTTTCTGTCCGTCTTCCAGATCCGTCGTTGCGTGGACATTGTGGTGCGCGTTACAATGCCAGCACTTGTCCAAGATATTCCTGTCCTTCTGGCGTGCGGAGGTGTCCAACAAGTTTGCTGTTGAGGGCACGCATACAAAGGGACTATATGGCGCCTGTTTGAAAGGAAGAAGAGACATGGCGAAGTACATATGCGGAGTCTGCGGGTACGTATACGACGAGGACAAAGAAACGGCAAAATGGGAGGAACTCCCGGATGATTGGGTCTGCCCTGTATCGGGATCGGCAAAAACCGAGTACAGGCCTGCTGAACCGCCAAGGGAAGACGCTCAGCCATCCAGCGCCGTTGACGAGTTCGAAAGGGCATCTGATGAGATTGAAGTGCACATGGCGGATATCCATCAGATGGCGGAGACAGGCGAGTCGATCATTGAGCCCATGAGAACCAAGGCCCCCACGTTCTCATGGGACGACATCTTGATCAAAGGAGCCCAACTCGCCAAATTGCCCCTGAACCATGATGTGCCGGTCAATACCGAAACAGTCATCGGGCCGAAAGCCAAACACCCGTTGATCATCGCCACCCCCATCTACGTCACCCATATGTCCTTTGGCGCCCTTTCGAAGGAAGCGAAGCTTGCCCTGGCAAAAGGAAGCGCCGAAGTGAAGACCGCCATGTGTTCCGGCGAAGGTGGGATTCTACCCGAATCCTTGGAACAGGCACACAAGTATATCTTCGAGTATGTGCCAAACAAGTACAGCGTGACCGAGGAAAACCTGAAAAAGGTGGACGCGGTTGAAATCAAAATAGGGCAGTCGGCCAAGCCGGGCATGGGAGGACATCTTCCCGGCAATAAGGTCACACGCGAGATTGCCGAGGTCCGCGGCCGGACTGAGGGAGCGGACATCGTTAGCCCCTCACACTTTGAAGATATACGAAACCGGGACGATCTCAAGGGGGCCGCGGACTGGCTTCGCGAGAAGTCGGGAGGAAAACCGGTCGGCATCAAAATAGCTGCTGGAAACATCGAAGCCGACCTTGCTGTTATCCTTTATGCTCAACCTGACTTCATAACGATAGATGGCAGGGCAGGAGCGACGGGAGCAGCTCCGAAGTTTGTGAAAAGGGCAACTTCGGTGCCGACGATGTTTGCGCTCCGCCGAGCGAGGAGATTCCTCGACCGGGAAGGCGGAACCGAAATTTCGTTGATGATAACCGGCGGCCTGAGGGTATCTCCCGATTTTGCCAAGGTTCTGGCAATGGGCGCCGACGCCGTTGCCATAGGCACGGCCGCCCTCATGGCGATAGGATGTCAGCAGTACAGGGTTTGTAACACCGGAAAGTGCCCCAGGGGGGTGACGTCGCAAGACCCCCATTTGCGTGCACGACTGAATGTGGAAAGGGCTGCGACAGGCCTGGCCAACTTTTTAAAGGTCTGCACGAGAGAGCTTCAGGATTTTGCTCGCCTGACTGGGAACGATGATGTTCACGCTCTCTCCGTCGGGGATTTGTGCACGACGAACTCAGAGATTTCCAATTACACCGAGATCGAACACGTTTGACAGAGACCGATTCTCCGCGGAACAACCAAGGTTCAAGGAAGTTCTCAAGTAAAACACAAAAGATAAAGGAGACAAATCGCATGCCGACAATGGACAATTTGCGGGAAGCGTTCGCGGGTGAAAGTCAGGCAAACCGAAAGTATCTGGCATTTGCCAAGAAGGCAGATGCGGATGGGTACCCGCAGGTAGCCAGACTTTTCCGTGCGGCGGCAGAAGCGGAGACCGTCCATGCCCATGCGCAGTTACGCGTCATGGGGGGCATCAAGGAGACGGCCACCAATCTTCAGGCCGCGATTGAAGGCGAAGGATTCGAATTCCAGGAGATGTACCCGAATTTCCTGGCAGAAGCCGAGTCCGAAGGCAACAACCCAGCCACGTTCTCGTTCAAGCATGCGCTGGCTGTCGAGGAAATCCACCATGGACTATACAAAGAAGCTTTGGAGGCTGTTCAGGCTGGCAGCGACATCCCTGAAACCAAGATCTTTGTCTGCTCCGTTTGTGGAAACACCGTCAAAGGCGAGGCCCCGGACAAATGCCCGGTTTGTGGTGCCCCCAGAGAGCGGTTTTTCGAGGTGGAATGAGGGGCCGACGGGCTTTTAAGAGAAGGGAATGGTGATGCCCGAAGCTTCACAGAAGGCTTGGCGCTGCACTGTCTGTGGGTACATTCATTACGGTCCGGAGCCGCCCGAGGTGTGCCCTGTGTGTGGGGCGCCAGCTTCCGAGTTCGAGCCGTACTCCGACGTGCCGGGCGATGTGGAAAAAGCTCTCAAGGAGCAAAAAGGCGAATCAGCGGAAGATTTGACGTGGTTCCGCGTGGCCGGGCCGGACGAAGTCCCCGAAGGGGGAGCGAAGAAGGTCACAGCAGCAAACAGGACCTTCGCCCTGACCCACTACGAGGGAAATTTCTCTATCCTCGAGCATGATTGCCCTCACCAGGGAGGGCCTCTTGGCGAGGGGGCAATCGAGAACGGCCTTCTCCGCTGCCCCTGGCATGGTTGGGGATTCCATCCCGTCACGGGCAAGAACGCAGCCGGTCTGGATGGCGTGATGACCTTTCCTTGTCAGGTACGGGAGGACGGCGTCTATGTGGGTCTGAAGCAAGAAAGGGCTCCTGTTAAGACGGTCTCGGATATCATGGTGGAGACCATGGTCAACTGGGGCGTCAGGCACGTGTTCGGCATGGTGGGCCATTCGAACCTCGGACTTGCAGATGCCATCCGCCGTCAAAAGAAGGAAGGCAACATCTCTTTTGTCGGCGTGCGACATGAGGGGGCCGCGGCGTTTGCAGCTTCGGCCTACGCCAAGCTGACCGGGAAACCAGCAGCTTGCTTAAGCATCGCGGGTCCAGGAGCGACCAACTTGCTCACCGGATTGTGGGATGCCAAGTTAGACCGCGTTCCAGTCCTAGCGCTGACGGGGCAGGTGGATACACAAGTACTCGGCCCCGGCGCGTTCCAGGAGGTGGACCTCGCTTCAGCTTTTCGTTCGGTCGCAGCATGGAGTCAAACCGTGCTGGGCTCGAGCAACCATGTGGAACTGATGAACCTGGCGCTCAAGCACGCCATTTTGAAACGAGATGTCGCCCACCTGATTTTTCCAAACGAAGTTCAGATGCAGCCCGCAGGAGAGAAAGAGGCGCCTTCCGGCCCGGAAGGGAGGTTGCCCTTGCGAGAGATCACCCCTCCGCGAAAGGCGGTCGAGCAAGCACTGGACCTTCTGCGGAACTCCAGGCGGCCGGCGATCATCGTTGGGCATGGTGCTCGCTTCCACATGGCGCCTATCACCGAGCTTGCGGAGAGGATGAAATGTCCGGTGATGACCACGTTCAAGGGGAAGGGTCTTATCCCGGATGATCATCCCCTTGCTTGTGGTGTGCTGGGGCGCAGCGGCACAGTGATTGCCAGTTACTCTATGCAGGCGGCCAACGTGCTTCTGGTCTTCGGGGCTTCGTTTTCTCGTCATACCGGAATCACATCTGCCAAGCCGACGATTCAAGTGGATTTCGATGCGACGACTTTGGGGAAGTTCCATGCGGTGACAGTCCCCGTATACGGCGAAATCGGCGTCACGGCAGCTCTCCTGAATGAAGAGTTGGCCGGGGCCAGAGGAGGCCAGTGGGAGGATCAGCGGCCGCAGATTGCCGAGCGCTGGAAGACATGGCGTGCGGAGAAAAAACGGCGGGAAGAAGTCGATCGCACTGGAAGGCTGAATTCGGCCGTAGTATTTGCCGCCATGAGCCGCCACGTACCCGAAGACGCGGTGATTGCCGTGGACGTCGGCAACAACACGTATTCTTTCGGCCGCTATTTCGAATGCAAAAGGCAGTGCATTCTGATGTCTGGTTATCTTGGCTCGATTGGCTTTGGTTATCCTGCGGCGATTGGGGCTTGGGCAGCGGCCCCCGATCGTCCCATCGTGGCCGTCACCGGTGACGGCGGATTCGGGCAGTACATGGGGGAACTGCTCACGGCAGTCAAGTATGGGATGAAGATAACCCACGTTCTTCTGAATAACAACGAACTCGGCAAGATTTCCAAGGAACAGCGCGCAGCGCATCTCGAGGTTTGGGAGACATCTTTGCACAACCCGGACTTCTCGAGATACGCCGAGATCTGTGGGGCCATGGGCATCCGAGTGGCGAATCGCTCGGAGTTGGATGATGCTTTGGAGAAAGCGCTGTCCCACAACGGTCCGTCTCTGGTGGAAGTTCTCACGGATCCCGAGTTGATTTAGGACTCCGGTCTCGAACTAAGTTTGCGGCAGAGTGAGGATTCTGATCAAAGAATACGAGGTTGTTATTGTGGGCGCAGGAGGTGGCGGCCTGGCTAACTGCGGTGGCACGATCCGGAATAACTTGATCTTCGGTAACGTGACCGAGCCGTCCGGCGGCGGCCTGGATCGCTGCAACGGCGAGATCGAAAACAACACTGTC
>JABMQX010000836.1 GCA_013203085.1 bacterium
AATCGTATAGAAGGCGGCGAGAATGCGAGAAAAACGTCTTCGATTCATAAGTAGCTCCTTGCCAATTGCGAAGGTGTGAATCTTGTGCCGTTTGGCGTCGGAACGCTCCTTCGGCCACTCAGAGGTGAACCCGAAGTGGCGTGGTGGGTCCTCACGCAGACGGACGACTTCTCAGGGGCCCTGGCACCACACAAAGGAGATCCTTGTTCCTTGATTCGACAGACGGAGGCGATAGGTGATGCGGACAAGTGCTTCGTCGAGTTCCAATTGGCGGCGGTAGTTGCTCGCCTCGCCCTGATGCGCCATTCTCAGGCGAAGATTGCCGATCGGCAGAGCTTCGGTCCACGTCTCGGCAGAGCTGCGATACAAAGGCGTGTTTGCGTTGTCGGCGGCGAAGGCCGAAGCTGCTGTCGCCAGAAGAATCAGACTCGCTGCCAATACACGCCCTGCCTTGTTCATGAGTCTTCGTTAGCAGCCTTTTTCTCTCTAACGCTTCAGCTTTGATGTCGGAGGCGGTGTCCCTGCGAGTTCCTACGGGAAACTGACAGGGCTGAGAGGGTTGGTGCCTGCTCGCTTCTCCTGCTCATCGGAGAATCCGTCGCCATCGTCATCGGTGTCGGCGTTGTCGCCGATGCCATCGCCGTCCGTATCCCTCCACTCCTTGGGGTCGCGAGGAAAGGCATCCCAGGGGATCGAATTGGCGTTCTTCACGCCATCACCGTCGAGGTCCGCCTCCTCGTTGTCGGGCGTGCCGTTCTTGTTACGATCGTCGGCGGCACCGTCGGCGTTGGTGTCGGCATCGAGGTTGTCTCCGATGCGGTCGCCATCAACGTCCTGCCATTCCTCTCGCTCGAGAGGAAAGGCGTCTTTCCAGTCGGGAACGCCATCGTTATCGTCGTCATCGTCAAGATCGTTAGGCTTGCCCCGCCGAAGAGCGGGGTCGCCATCGGGTGGACCTTCATCGGTGATGAGGAGGGCAAGGTCAACCTTGAAGGGAGGCGCGGTGAAAGTGCGCCGGCCTGCCGGGGCGTCGAAACTGCCGAGGATGCTCGCGTCGGAGGGGTCGTACCAGTAACCTTTCGCTCGCGTCGGCACGCTCACTGTGACCTTGAGTCCCTTCACCTTGCCTCGGTCGTGGTTCCAATTGTGCTGGACACGCCGCCCCGCTTGTGAGGCTCTCGCGCACTCCCCGCAGAAACGGTGATGAAGATAGACGGCGGCTCGCCTCTCGGAGCGAAGCCCGTAGGAACGAACTTCGTCAGCTTGGGAGCCCTCCAGGGGGACTTTTATCATCTTGACGCCGGGGTCAAGGGAGTAGGCGAAGTCCTGTAGGGAATGGATGTACTGTCGCTCCTGAGGTCCGAGCCAGATGTTCCTGACGTGTCCGTCCTTGGCGTAGGAGGTTTCCCAGAAGATGAATGCTATCTCGTTGAAGAATGCCGTCCAGCTTCTCACCCGCATCCGGCGTGCGGAGCCGGGGTCCCAGACGCCGCCGATTCCTTCGGCAGAGCGGTCTTCTTTGCCCCGGTAGTTGCCCTGCTCGCCGTAGATGATCGGCTTTCCGAACCTCCTATCGCGCTTCGCCCGGTTTTCCGTGACAAGGTCGGAGGAGAGCTCATTTTCGTTCCCGTACCAGTGAGGGGCGTTGATGTCAATGCCGTCAATTTCAGGTCGTTCCCAGCTCGTGGAGATGGGCTTGTGATAAGGGTCTATTGATCTCAGGTACGGGATCATGACCTTGTACCAGTCCTCGGACGCCTTTTGTTCGTTGAGAAACTCCCAGAAATCAACGTAGGCGCCCCAACGGTCCACGCTGTACTTCAGCGCCCGCTTCACCTTCGCCATGCCCTGCTCGTCCTCAGGATGGAAATTGAAGACGTTGGTGTATCCGAAAATGCCGTAGAAGTTGCGTATTCCGTACTTCCGCGTCATTTGCAGCATCTCGTCAATGACGATCGCCTGTTCCCATCGCACGTTGTCCAGCGTGGAGGCGTTCGGGTCGTCGTCTCTGGCGAAGAGCTTGATGGAGAAATTATTGGGTGAGAAGCGCCACAGGTTGAAGCCCGCGCGGGAATGCCGGCCGAAATGCACGTCCCAGTTCTGGGGGTTCATGGAAGGTCCGCGAGCGAACATCGCCCCGGGCGGAGGTTTCGGTCGTCTTCCTTCCGGGTCGGGACGGAAGGGACCCTCCATGGCGGAGGCGTCCATGGCGGAGCCGTTGTGGTTGTTGTCGAAGATGCCATCCTGAAATCCGACCGGAAAGTAAGGACTTCCATCCTCGAAGATGAGCCGCAAAGGATTCTTTGGATTGACGCGCACCCAACCTTTCTGATGAACACGTCCTTTCACAACGCGGAATCTTCCGGCGCCTCTGGCACTCTGGCCATTCTTGTTGCTGAAGACATAGTCAAACTTCCAGTCGCCCGGTTCGCTCGGCGCGTATCTCGCCTTCCAGAGATCGGCAGGGGCACAGGGCCAAACCGCTACCTCCCTCGTCCCTCCGCGGCCATCTCTGTATTTCCTGATAACGGGTTTCTGGGGTTTCGTCGAGCCGTGGAAAAATCCACCCACGGTGAGCTTTTTCCCGGTGGGGGAGGTGAACTGCACTTCGATCGTCACATCCCACGTCGGGTTTTCGTATTCCCCTGGATGATAGAACGTAAGCTCAAACACCTGATACGGCATCAGCTTTTTCGTGTTCTGGCTTACCTTCACCTCGAGACCGCTGGCGGCCTGGCACGACACAAGCGCCAGCAAGATCGCCGATGCCAGCCAAGCCCATCCGGCTCCACAAGTATGAGGAATAGTCGAGCATCTCACGGTAGCACCTCCTTTTCCGCGTTCGTCTCAGTCAGAGAAAACGCCCACCTGCACCGCGATGGGCGCCCTTGCTCACCAGACCAACAACTGTGCGATCCGCGCCTTCCTGTGTCAAGTCCTTTTCCAGCATCCGTGGCTGAAACAGGTAGGTCATATTCAAGCTGGATGAAGCATGAGACTTCGGTCGGCAAGCGCGCGACGACGGCTGCTCACCGACGCAAAGCCGAGAAAAACATTCCGAAGGCCCCGCAGTTTACGCTATGATTATATCCGTTCCGATGGTGGTCGAAGGGAAAAGATACATGGATCGAAACCTGTTTCCTATGGGAGAGGCTCCTTTGCGAGAGAGGTCTCGCTTTCGCGGCCGGTCGTCTTCGATCGTGCAGACGAGTTTTCTCGCCACTATTCTCCCCATTCTCCTGAGCTATGCACGGGGTGCGCTGGGAAGAATTGCACTGAAAGGGGCGGCGTGGCTCGTAGCTTTTGCGGCGGGATGGGGATGCCTGTCTCATGCCGACGGTGCTGTGCCTTCATTCTCCGTGGGCCCGTATCTTCAGAGTGTTAGCGAGACTTCCATCATTATTTGTTGGGAAAGCGATATGCCGAGCGATGGGAGTGTCGAATACTGGGTGGAGGGGACTCAGAACAGCTCTATCGTGAACGTTGGCAGCGACCAGCGACATGAGTTTCTCCTCGACAACTTGCAGCCGGGAACAGCTTATCGTTACCGTGTCAGGATTCCTGCTGAGGGC
>JABMQX010000837.1 GCA_013203085.1 bacterium
CCTCCGCCGTTGTTCCGGGATACGTCGTGCTTTCGAGGACGACAAGCTGCCCCTTTCGCAGCCCCCGCCCGATGTCCTCGCCTGTTTGTTCCACAAAGCGAAGGTCCGGTTCTCTTGTCGGCGTCAACGGCGTGGGAACACAGATTAAAAGAGCATCCGGCTCGCTCAGCCGTTTCATGTCCGCCGTCGCCTCGAAGCGATCATCCTCCCTCCATTTCGCAACCGTCTCCGAAGACACCGACAGGATGTACGATTGACCGGCATTCAGTTTCTCCACCTTTGCCGAATCCGTATCGAACCCCAGACCTCGGTATCCCGCCCTCACGAATTCCCGCACGAGCGGCAATCCCACATACCCCAGCCCCACAACTCCGATAACCGCGCTTTTGTCTTCTATCCGGTCAATAAATGCCATCGTCAGGCCTCCTTATTCTGATGAAGCTTAAAGCAAACAAAGCGTCCGAGGTCGCTCCGCGCACTCCCTTTTTCGATTTATGCTCAGGGACGTTTCCGCCCGCAGGCTCCCTTACGAGACAGGCTCTACTTCTCGTTGGACTCTGCGGAAGATGATTATCGCTCAAGACACGCCCTAAGGAAAGCCCATTTCTTTCCCACCAGGGAAAGACAGTCGAGAGAAAGCTGTTGGCGGGATTGAAGGAAATGCGATCCCCTTCCCTCCTGGGCTCACTTATACCTCACCCACCTAACGATCTCTCTCAGGCGGGGCTTCTTTCCGTACATCAGGATGCCGGTTCGGAAGACCTTGGTTGCCGCCAGCAAACAGACATGGATGGAGACGAGCATGACGATGATGCTGATGATGATTTGCGAGGCCGGGGGAGTTTGAATCGCAATCCGCAACATCATGATCATCGGCACCGTGAAGGGAATCACCGATAGGACTCTCGAGAACGTGCTGTCCGGACTTTGGGCGATGTTGAACCAGACCATTAGCGGCAAAACCAGGGACAGCATGATGGGCATCATCATCTGCTGCGCTTCTTTCTCGCTGTTGCACACGGAACCCACCGTCGCCATCAGCGTCCCGAAAAAAGCGTATCCAAGCAAAAAGAACACAAGCATGTAGCCAACGTTGGGTAGTGTCGCAATGTCAAAATGGCGCAACCTCGCCGCCGTGTAACCCACAGCCGACCACAACACCATCATCGTCAGCCCGACGGCGCCCAATCCCAAAATCTTCCCCCGCATCAGTTCCTTCGGCGAGACGGATGATACAAGGACCTCCATAATCCTCGAGTTCTTCTCCTCAATGACGCCCTGCATGAGCGTCTGTCCGCTGATCTGCAACCCGAAAAACAGCAGCATCACAAACGCGAAGGCGCCGAAAATGTTCGCGAGGCCCTGTGACTTTTTCGCCTCGCCTTTCTTAACCTCCATCGTCTCGATGTTGATGTTCCAAGAGGCTTTCGTGCTGACCGCGGGATCAATTCCCATGTTTCTCAATCTCAGATTAATGAGGGCTCGCCTGACGGCCCCCTGGATTCTCTCCGACTCCCCGATGTCTGTCACGTTCCGCGTATAACATCGAATCTTGTGCTCGGGGGAATCCTCGTACTGGATGTGCGAATTGATCAACTTCTTTCCGATAACAACGTATGAATCGAGCTGCTTTTTCTGAACTCTCTCGTTGAGTTCCTTTCGTTTCTCCTCCAGGTTCCCGCCGGTCGCCGTGATCTCCTCGACTACGTACTTCGGCCCGCCCCTTTGTTCCTCGAGCATCTTCTTCACTTCAGGATACAACTGTCCGGTCAGGTCAATGATCGCAACCTTCTTCGTTTGGCCTTTCCCCTCTATTGCCTTCCTGGCTAAAAGGCTTGGGAGAATGGCCATCCCGGCGATGAACAGTGGCATCAGAAAAATGCCGATCAAGAAGGACTTTCTTCGGACATTCACAACATACTCTCGATGTGCGATCTTGAGGGTTTTATTCATCAGCCTCGCTCACATTCTCGATGAAAATGCGATTCAACGACGGCTCGACGACCTCGAACCGTGTGACCGCCACCTTGGTGCAAATCTCTCGCAACAACGCCGACGCGTCCGCATCGCGCGAGAGTTTTAGTTCAATGTAGTTCGCATAGTCATCCACGGACTCGATCCCCGGCAATTGCTCGATGAAAGAACCGTCACCGGAGTACTGGATATGAACCGAGTCCGTGCCGTAGCTCCGCTTGATCTCGGCCAGGGAGCCTTTGAGAACCGCCGTTCCCTTGTTGATCAGGCAGATTTCATCGCA
>JABMQX010000838.1 GCA_013203085.1 bacterium
CTTTGTGCCACGGAGCTTGGCAATGCGAGTGTCGAGGTTGCCACGGATATTCTCGATTCGGAGGTCGGGGCGGATAGCCAGAAGCTGGGCTTTTCTCCTGGGGCTGCTGGTGCCGATTACTGACGATGGAGGCAAATCTTTCAACGACATCCCATCGCGAGAGATCAGAGCATCGCGAGGGTCAGCTCTCTTCGGCACAGAGGCGACGAAAAGGCCCGGCGGAAGGTCCGTGGGCAGGTCTTTCATGCTGTGGACCGCCATGCGAGCGTCTCCTCGAAGGAGAGAATCCTCGATCTCCTTGACGAAAACGCCCTTTCTTTCCCGGCATCGCGGAAAGCGGGGCGTCCAGAAGGACATCGCCCTTCGTTTTAATAATCACATGAGAAAACTCGACGTCGCGGAATTTCTCAGAGAGAAGGTCCGCAACGACCTGTGTCTGTTTCAGGGCAAGTGCGCTTCCGCGAGTGGCAATGACTATCTTCTTGTGACTCATTTCGTTCCCACCGGTCGCTTTCCCTCCAGCTTTCCCCTTTTTCTCCTGCCCTCCGGCCCGGTTTTTCTTCCTGACAGGATAACACGATGCTGCCCGCAGTGATCCGGTCCATCCTGTCATCCTGTCAATTCTCGGACTGCCGATTCGGTAAACCACGAAGGCACCAAGACACCATGGACGGAGAAGTCCGAGCTCCTTCCTGCCTTTGTGTCTTCGTGGTGGCCGCTTGTTGTCTCTGCTGCCTTTCGCGGGGGGATTTTTTTCCCGAAGCACGTCCCGACGCCCTTCCTCTCCATCCTGTTCATCCTGTCAAGGAAACTCCTTCCACACACAACCATAGCTCACCGCGTTTGCGAACAGCTGCACTTAGCCCCCGGGCTCGCCCCCCAGACGGTAGAAACGCTTCAAGAGATCGGAAGGGTGCGTACCGGTTTCGCTTCCGTCGTCGAGCCATTCCATCAGGCCGCCCGTTCCCGTCACCGGTGAAAGGTCATTCCAGATGGTGGAAAGATTCAGGGCGTCGGTATAATAAATCGTATAGGTTACATCCGCAATGCTCTGCCAGGTGATTCGCACACCTTCAGCGAGACTGTAGGAGATGCTCTCGATGGCGACGGAGAACAATCGAACCATCCCGCCCCAGAACCCGGACCCAAGATTATAGCTCTCGCTCTCGGATGCCTCCGTGGGGGAGGGCTGGCCGAGGGTTCCCGTGAGGTCATAGCTGGCCGAGGCGCAGCGTCCGCCGCCGTTTGATATGACGGAGCGCGTAATTTGATAACTTGCCGAGGTCTGGGCGCTGGCCTTACAACCCCAGGCCAAGAGCAGCGCCGCAGCGGCGAGAATAGGGCTGCTTCGCAGAATCGTTTTCATTATTCACCCCCCTCATGCTGCTGCGCGAGTTTCCGAACCACGGCCTCGAGGGCCGTCAGCCGCGCCTTTAATTCGGTGTTCTGCTTTTCGAGGCTCGAGATTCTGGCGTCCTTCTCCTGAACGATCTCGTGAAGTCCCTGGATCGCGGCGAGGGCGACGCCGTCGGCGTCAACGGTGCCGATGTGCTTGTCGTCCTCGCCCAGGCCGAAGGCCGCGTAGAAGTCCTGAGCCATCGGCCCCAGGTGACGAATTGACGGGTCCTGGGTCTTGTAGCTCCAGGTGCTGATTGGCAAGGCTGCCACTTTCTCGAGGACGGCTCGGGGATGCACCGGCACGCAGTTGGCCTTGGCGTTGCGATCACACCAACTGCCCCAGGTTCCACTCCCCGCCGCGAGCGTGGCACCGGAAGTGGGAGTCCCCGAGCCGTCCACCGCGCTGAAGAGCCAGTAGCCCCCTGTGGCGCGCACCACGAACTGATTGGCTCCCCAGGCGTGGACGTCAAAGTCATTGGAGTCGCCCCAGACGAACGAACCATCCCCGTCCGCGATGGCCCGCCGCCCGGCGGCGAAACTGTAGTCCCCTGCGGCGGTGTTATAGTTTCCCCCTGGGACGGTGGCTTTCTCGCCGGTGGCGTAGTTCGTAGCTCCTCCCGACACTGTGGCTGCGTAGCCGGTGGCCAAGCTCCAGGCGCCCCCTCCCACGGTGCCTAATTCGCCGCTGGTGTTCAAAAGGCCCCCGCCCACTGTGGCTAATTGGCTGCTGGCGGTGTTGTGGTCGCCCCTTCCCACTGTGGCTGAGTAGCCGCTCGCGGTGTTGAAGATGCCCCCGCTCACCGTGCCGTAATTGCCGGTCACAGAGTTGACATAACTGCTTTGGCCCCCGCCCCCGATCGTGGCTCCATAAGCTCCGGCAGTGATGCTGTTGCCGCCGTAGCCGCCGATCACGTTGGGGCTGGTGGCGTGGGGCTCCAGGCGTAGGGCACGAGCGTTGTTGACGTGCAGTTGAAGGGCCACATTGTTGGTGGTGCCCAGGAAGTTAGTCCCTGGGCTTGTGCCGGTGTTGCCGGTGAGTGACCAGCGCGCCCCCCCGCTGTCATTGTCAATTCCATCCACAAATCCGGCCGGCATAGAGCTGATGCTGCCCCAGGGAAGACTTGTCGTTTTATCGTGGTTGAGGGGATTTGTATCCGATTTCACACCCATGGCGGAGACTGCCTCGGAATTTGTGTATCTGGCGTGATGAGCATCGGCGATACCGCCATGGGTGGCGACTTGGGAGGTAACCTCGGAATCGCGAGCAATTGACGCGGGGATTTGAGCGTCGGCCGCGGCGCCGGTCAGCTCTGTGAAGCTGGTCGTCTTGGCGTGATGAGCATCGGCAACACCGGCATGAGAAAGAATGTCCGCATCAATCTCTGCTGACTCCTCAAGAGCAGCGCCTTGGATACCATCAACGGCGTCAGCGTCTAAGCCGCTTCCTGTGCCATCGTTGGCGAGAACTGTGGGCATGATCTCGGAATCCCGAGCGATGGAGCCCGGTATCTGGCCGTCGGTAGCCGTGTCGGTCAACTTGCCGAAACTGGTCGTCTTGGCGTGGTGGGCGTCGGCAATCGCTGCATGAGCGGCAATGTCCGCGTCAATCTCCGCCGACTCCTCAAGGTCAGCGCCTTGGATGCCATCAACGGCGTCAGCGTCTAAGCCGCTTCCTGTGCCATCGTTGGCGAGAACTGTGGGCATGATCTCGGAATCCCGAGCGATGGAGCCCGGTATCTGCGCGTCGGTAGCC
>JABMQX010000102.1 GCA_013203085.1 bacterium
ATGCCCGCGAGGGCTGCTGCGTAAAGCATTCCAGCACGGGCATCAATGTTCTCGCCGTCCCTGACCGCGAGGGGCAAGTTTTCCCTGATCGCCCCGATGCTCTCGAGGGCAATGCAGTCCGCGAGAGGCTGGGAACGACGCGTGATGTATCCTTCTATGGCATGAGAAAGGGCGTCGAGACCGGTCTCGGCGGTGACGTCCTTCGGCATTGTTACGCTCAATTCGGGGTCGAGCAGAGCCAGGATCGGAAACGTCCGGGGACTGTTCAGGTTGAGCTTATCGGTGCCTTCATCGTTGTTAATGATGGCGTACTGCGTCGTCTCGCTGCCGGTGCCCGCTGTCGTGGGAATGCACACCAACGGCAAGGGAGCATGCTCAAACCGGTGTATCGGGAAGAGTTCCATGAGAGGGCTGTCGTTTGTCGCAATGACCGCAGCCGCTTTCGCGGCATCCATGGCGCTTCCCCCACCGAGGCCGATGACAAGCTCAGCTCGGCTTTCCCTTGCGAGTCGCCCGGCCGCTTCCACCTCGGAAACGGTAGGATTGGGAGATGCGCTGGCGAAACTCACTTCCCGAGCGCCCGCCTTACGGAGGATGCTCTCCAGGCGGTCGCACAGACCTGTGCGCCGGGCAAAACTTCGCCCGGTGACAACTGTTACGTTTTCTACTTTTGGAATCAGTTCTCCAAGGTTCTCAATTGCCCCTCGCTCAAGTACGATGCGAGTGGGCATAGAATACGAAAATGCTTTCATTTCCAGTCCTTTTCAAAGCATAAGGTCTTCATTGCGCACCGCAACTGTTCTCGTCGCGATGCCCGCTGCTGCTGTGACCCTCCGCCGGCGATTCTCTTCATTACCTCATTTTGATTCTATAGAAATTGCGTGGCGTCGTTTGGGAGCTCACGAAGCGCCTTGATCTTCTGCGGAGGAGGGTGCGCCGGAAGGGTTGTCGTTGGCCGTAGGGCCGGCGCCGGCGCGAGGCGCTTTTCCCGACTGATATGCTGCAATGGCGCTCGCGAGGGTGTTGGCGGCGAGAAGAGCACAGTGTTTGCTTTCGTTGGGCAAGCCGCCGAGGGCTTCGAGAATCGTTTCCTGCGTAATTGCCCTGGCTTCGTCAAGGGTTATTCCGATGGCGAGTTGAGTTGCCATGCTGCCGGAGGCTACTGCCGGCCCGCATCCATCCGTGGTGAAGGTTGCTCGCGTAATCCTCTGCTCCTCGATGTCGAGGAAGATTTCTACGGTATCGCCGCAGGGCCCGGTGACTTTGGCGTGGCCCTCGGGGTGCTCCAGGACGCCCAGATTCACCGGGTTGAGCCACAAGTCAACAACCTTATCCGCATAACAGGCCCTGGCATCGCGTATGATTGTTTCCTGGAGGTCCTCGACGAACTTGTCGAAGCTGTCGGTCATAGATTAGCTTTCCCTCATATAATAGACGTGCCCGTCGCGGTAAGTGTACTTGATCAAGCCCTGGGAGGCAAGGTCGTTCAGGTGCTTCAGGAGCTGGCTTCTGTTCAACATCAGGCCGTTGGCGACGTCGTCCAGCGAACACGGTCGTCTTGCGAGGAGCGCCATTATGTCGTCACGACGGGCTTTGAACTCTTCCATTTGGCGGTGTGGAGCGAAGGAGGCAATCACCTCGGCGCCTTTGCCGAATAACTTGCAGAACTGCTCCAGCTCGTCGCGTCCCACGGGGAAAGCGAACTCCTCAGCAGCGGGGCGAGCAACGGTATTTAGCTGAATCTTGTCCGGCTGAATGCGGTCGGTATGTTCCTTGATCTTCAAGACCTCAGCGGTCGTGGCGGTGACGCCGCCGAGGAGAAAGACTTCCAGCCAGATTTCCTTGTTGTACTCTTTGCGGAAATCGGCGATTCCCTGAACCATTTGGTCGAACGCCACGGATTCATGAGGGCGATTGACGTAACGGAACATGGAATCATCCCCGGCGTCGAGGGAGGGAATGACCAAGTCCGCCCCAAAACACGCTTCCCGAACTTCCGTTCTGAAAAGGAGAGAGCCGTTCGTGACAATGGCGACAGGCACATCTGTAATCCGTTTGATTCTGGCAACGAGGTCTCCGAGGTCTGCGTGAAGGGTCCCCTCGCCGGAGCCCGATATGGTTACGTAATCGGGCCGAGGGATTCGCTGGAGCCTCTCCTCGACTTCCCGCACCACCCTGTCAACCGGCGAGAGAGAAGCTCCCTGTACGGTTTTGTTGGTGGTTCGTCCCAGTTGACAGTAAATGCAGTCGTAGGTGCACGTTTTGAACGGCACAATATCCACGCCGAGAGAACGACCCAGTCTCCGAGAGGGCACGGGCCCGTAAACGAACGCTGCCATAATCTGTTTCCTTCTCACCTCGCCGGTTGGAGTTTGATGACCGATCCTACCTCTGCCTTGATGAACTGGCTGCCGAAAGCCTGCGAAAACAATTCTCTGGTGCGGTCACCGGAGCAATGGCATGGCGCCGCTTTACCCACACCGAGGGTCTTGAAGCTGCTGATGACTGTGTTGATTCTCCTGTCGCTAAATCCGGCCATATGAAATCCTCCCAGCACTAAGGAAGGTCCGGTCTTGCTGAGCTCACTCGCCTTCGAGACGATCGTCATGGTAATCGTTGAGCCTCCTTTTTTGGAGATCGCTTCAATTGGTGGCGCGGTGCACGACAACGCAACCGCGAACACGAGAACTGTAGTCCGGAGGAGCCAAAGGACGCATTTCATTGGAGAATCCTCCTACTCGAGTCTGCGGCTTCCTTCTCATCAAAAGCAGTCATCTGCAAGAGAAATCCTGAGAGACAGCGAAACCTTGACTTGTCAACCTCGCAACATTGCCCCCAGCTCCTCCGCCCCGGGAGGCAGAGCGACTGCGAGAGGCGTTGCGGGCTCAGCTACAGCTCCCATGGTGACTTTTGCCGCGACCAATAGGACCGGGGCTCCCGACCGAGTTCGATGCCCAACTCTTCGGCGTTACGGAGGAGAAGGTCAGTCTGTCCTGTATCGAAAAGGACGGAATTGTTCTCGCACTCGACAAGAACGGAAAGGCCGTGCTCTGCCAAAAGCCTCGGGCGGCCGACGCTGTCTTCCACGAGGAAAGTCAACTTGCACCGGCTATTCTGGTTCATGCTCTGCCTTTCACGTATGTCGAGGGTAGTGTTGAGCCCTCTCGCGGAGGCCCAGTGAAGAAATGCTCCGTTCCCCGGAGATAATCGCTCGATTCAATGATCGCAGATGTTTTCCCCCGTTTCCAGAGTTCTATCCAGATAACTGGCGACGACCTCATCGGGCGACTTCGCAGCCGCTCCAAGAACCACGCGGATGCCCTGCTCGCTGAACAGCGCCTGAGCTCGCGACCCCATGCCGCTTGCGATGATGACGTCGGCCCCTTGCTCCTTGAGCCACTGGGGGAGCACCCCCGGCCCGTGAGGTGGAGGGATGGCAGAGGTGCGGTTTTGTACTTCTCCCTCCTCTGCATCGAAGAACAAAAACTCTTCGCCATGAGCGAAGTGGGGGCTGAGAAAACCTCCCGTTACAGGAATCGCGATTCGCATTTGGCAATCCTCCTTATTCGCGTGTTGTTTCGGGGGCCTCGGTCTCTTTTCCCATGTCCAGGATGGGCTGAATGGCTCTATCGAATGCAGCGGCGCCCGGTGACTCCGGATGGAGATGGGAGTAAGATTGGCCGGCGTCGGACGCGTCAACAATCCTCGGGTCTATAGGGATGCGGCCCATGAACCGAACCCCCATCTCCCTCGCCATTCTTTCGCCTCCGCCCGATTTGAATATCTCGGTTTCTTCGCCACACTTCGGGCACACGAAACCGCTCATGTTCTCAATCACCCCCAGCACCGGCATCTCTAGCTTCCGGCAGAAGTTAATGGATTTCCTCACGTCCGCAAGAGATAACTCCTGTGGTGTGGTTACAACGACGGCTCCGTCGAGGAAAACCGAGCCTTCCCGACGAGCGGGAATGAGCTGGCAGACGGAGAGAGGCTCGTC
>JABMQX010000839.1 GCA_013203085.1 bacterium
GCCGTGGCGAGGGCGAGGTTGTCCACGACAGGGCCCCTTGAAGTATTCATCAAGATACATTCCGGTCGGAGCTTGCTCAAAAACGCCTCGTCAACGAGGTGGTAGGTTGCGTCAATTCCCTCATAGGTGAGAGGGACATGTAACGTCAGAATGTCTGCGGAGAACAGTTCCTCAAGGGGGCGGAATCTTTTGTTGCCGGTTTGTCTCCACAACGGCGGATCGTTCAACAGCACCCTCATCCCCAGCGCCTCCGCCTTTTTCGCGACACGACTTCCGCAATTGCCGACGCCGATGACGCCGATTGTCTTCCCTTTCAGCGGGAAATTCTTCCTCCTCGCGGTGGTCAGCAAAGCCGCCACGACGTATTCTGCAACTGAGTTGGCGTTGGAGCCGGGCGCGCTTGCGAATGCAATGCCCCGTGAGTGCAAGTATTCCTCATCAACGTGGTCTGTCCCGATCGTCGCCGTCCCCACGAAGCGCACGCGGCTTCCCTCCAGAAGCGAGGCGTTGACTTCTGTTATCGAACGGACGAGGAGGATTTCGGCGTCCACAACCGAAGCCGGGGCAATCTTTCGACCGGGGAGGGGTATCACGTCGCCCAGGCTGCCGAACGCCTCTTTTACATATGGAATGTTCTCGTCCGCGACAATTTTCATCGGGCTTGCTTCCTGCTTCGCTCTACGAGACTGCGTCGAAACCCTTCTGACTCACGTTGTCATTAAACCACAATGCTTTTGCGAGTACAAGGTTGTCCGGCGTGTGGCAGTATCCCTGGCAAAGCCATCCACCCAAATGAAGGCGCACCCCATCAGTCAGCAATATCAGTGGCACAACGGAAACCGATCGTCGCACAGCGGTCGAGCCCCGGCCACATCAGGAGAAACTTGACGGCAAAGTTGCACGGCTGAGCTCCGCCATCCATGTACCAGTCGGAGCCCTTCGCCTGATAGTAGGAGCCACCGCGGATAATGCAGAATCGCGTCCGCCCGTCGCTTCTCTCGCTGTCGGTCAATTCCCAAACATTCCCGCACATGTCGTAACAGCCAAAGGCAGAGCGGCCATCGGGGAAAGCGATCACACTGGTTGTGCCTTCTGTTTGCCCCGCGTTACAAACATCCTCTTTCATCTCGTTACCCCATGGATAACGCAGCCCCTCCGGTCCCTGCGCGGCGTATTGCCACTCCTCCTCTGTCGGGAGACGCTTGCCTGCCCACTTCGCGTAAGCGCGAGCGTCGTCGAGGTCAACGTAAACGACCGGATGATGCTCCATCCCAGAAGGGGGCGCGGCGTCTTTCCAGTGCTTGAGGAAGTTTTCGGGATGCTTGGGCTGGTAGCCTGTCGCCTTGAGGAATTCGGCGTACTGTGCGTTCGTCACGGGCGTTACGTCCATTGCATGACTTTTCAGACTGACCTTTCGCTCAAAAGTCCTCATGTGGTGGAGAGGGTGAGCGCCGGCGCCTTTGAGATGATCATTCTGGGATTCGTAGAAACCACACTCCCGAACTCTGAACACCACTTTCATGTCGAATGTTGTCGGGGGGATCTCGACCATGCCGGGTGGAATCTCCTCTTTCCCGTACTCCTTTGTTGCGGCTACCGGTCTGAGGCGGGCCGTGCGAGAGGGGAAATCGGTATTGAAATCGGCGGCGGCATTGAGCTTTGCTTGAGCGTTCAGGAACCGGGGGAAATCCTTCCCGAGGGTCTCGCTCGTGCCGGAAATGAATGCACCGATACCGCGTGAACGGATCATTCCATGCAAGACGATTGCGCCATCATGAACCTCACATTTCACTTCGCACCCCAGGATCAGATCAAAGTACCTCTCGCCGTCCAAATGCTGCACTTTCAGGAACGGTCCTTCGAGCGTCCGTTCGGAACGATTGACCAGAGTCCACAGCCGAAGCCCATTGCCCTCCCATAAGCTTGCGTAAACATCCGGCATCTCAGTTTTGATCAGGGGAGTCCATCCCTCACCTGAGAACAGAACGACATAGCGGCGCTGGACAGGCAGCATCGTCCTGAGAATGGAACGGTCACGCGCACTCCAGCCGACCCATGTGCCAAACACGTTTTCCCACACCATCATCCCGCTGCCGTTCATCCATGCGGTGTGCAGTTCCGCGGTGTGATCGCGATTCCAGCGGTCAATCCGGTGCTGCATGTGGCGGCGTTCAAACCACTTGTTTCTCAGGACGCCCGGCACATAGCTATCTCTGAACCATTGTGCCCAGGACAAGTGATGATCGTGGATATTATCCAGGGGGAGAGCAATTTCCCCTTCGAGCACTACACCAAGACGTAGGGCGTCCAACTTCGCGCGGAGCTCGGCAGAGCCCTTCCTCATGGTGTCGAGGAAAACCCCGTCGGCATCAATCGCTTTGACAAGAGAGACCAAAACGTCAATGTCGGACAAGCCTTCCCGGCGAGTGCCTCTATCCCAAGGATTGTAGTCAATGAAGACCTTGACATCACGCGCATGGAAGACACGGCTAACATCCCGAAGTCCCGTAAGCCCTCCCGGCATGTCCCGATAAAAATCAAACTGATTCCGATCGTCAATGCCAATCCGGGGATAAGCGTGCCATAGAACGACGGCATCATACCCGCCGAATTGCTCAATTCCATTGTCGAGGAAGGAATCCACCGTGTAACAACCAAGCCGTGGATCGTAAAAGGTCTCATCGCACATCATGAGGAAGCAGCAGGAGTAACAGGACGGCACCCAGGCAAAGTCGGGGCGGCGGTACAGCGAGCCGTCATACTGGAGACGGTCGCGAGTTTCTTCCCGCCAGCGGATCAGCAATTGGCGAAAGGCCGGCCACTTGTCGGGGTCGCTGGGAGCGTGAATCAGATTGTCATTCAATCTGCCCAGGTCAATCGGAGGCGGTGTTACCTGCTTGATGCTCATTTGATGAGGCTTGGCGCCAAACGCTCGAACGCCGCCAGCTACGGCGCAGCCCATCATGGTTGCCGCCCGCAAGAAGTCTTTTCTCGACAGATCACCCATGATTCATTTCCTCGTTGGCTTGCGCCGGGCTGGAGTCGTTACCTTGTGTCGCACCGCCGGCAGAGCAGCCAGAGATGAAGCCAAGACTTGGACAGGATAACAGGATGGACCAGATAATCCTGAAAATCCTTTTAATCCCGTCTGACATTCCTAAGCGGTCTCGGGGCTCTCCCTTCAAGCTCGGCATTTCAACGCACGCGAGAAC
>JABMQX010000840.1 GCA_013203085.1 bacterium
CTTCTTCTCTTCTTCTCTTCGCCTCTGTGCCTTTGCGTTAACCCGTTTTCCCTCTCAATCTCTGCCGCCAACCTTTTTTGCCACAGGAACGCCCCGACATCCTGGAGCAATGTTAGAATCTTTGTTCGTGACTTCTTTGCGCTTTGCGCAGAAGTCTGACGGTATCAAGCGGCGTTTTTCATAAGAAGTTCCGGATACGTTTCGTGATGAAGGATGAGCACTGTAGACATAATTGCGTGTCCCTTTGCGGTGAGCCGCCAGCGGCGAGACCTGGGGATTCTGGCAATGAGGCGGCGGAAATGAAGCCGCTTGAAAAGACGCGAGACCTTCGCGCTTTGGCGACGGATGTCCCGAGGTTGTCTGGAAGGGCGGAAGAGTTGGGGGCGAATGTCGCGATTGCGAAATCCCATGATGGCGTGTTCGCCACGCATGACGGCGGCGAAAAGTCGCACGTCCTCGTCGGATGCCGGATTGAATCCGCGCTGACTCCGGCCGTTCTTGCGGAGGGGCTTAGCAAGGGTTCGGAAGGCTTGTCTCGCCTGCGAGGGGTCCTCGATTTCGGCCAAGGCGTCGAGATACCGGTGGTTGGCGGCGACAGCCATTTCTTCATAGCGGTAGAGGTTCGCGACGCTTTTGGACATGGGGAACCAGCCCATGACGAGTTCACCCTGTCGTTTGCCAAGACGCCGGATCTTGAAGGCATACGGAGTGTTGATGACGGTCTCGATGCGCAGTACGCTGCCATGCTTGTCGTACATTTTAATACCGTTTCGGGCGATCCAATGCCTGATCCGGATGCCGGGCAACCGCTTCTTGTGGTGGTTGAGGACCTCGCCGCGAAAGTTCCCGTGGAGTTTTCTTCCGAGGAAGGCCAAGACATCCTCGGCGCTGAAGCACAACGTCGCGTGCTTCGCCAATTCTTTATACAGGAACTTGAGGGAAGCATAGTCCTTGAACATCACGTCGGTCGCCAATTCCGCCTGCTCAGTAATCCAGTAATACTTGTTCCGTTTCAAAACGCCGGTCATCAACGGGTTCACTTTCCGTGCGAATGCGGAGAGGATGCGGGGCCAGTTCTTCTTGACGAAGCGGTGGGCAAAGCGCTGGGCGCGGGCGGCTTCTCGATCCAGAAGAAGGCGTTGTCGCATGTGCGCAAACCGTGCATCCACCCCGGCTGTCAGGCGTGTGCTCGTGGCGACAAGCACCCTTCGTGGATTTTCACGCTCTACCATGAGGGGAAGCAGCGGTGTTTGTACGTCCCTGAGGACTTGGTTGCCACCTTACGGCAGGCCATTGCCAACGGGCGCAAGGTCGAGCAGATGCTGGCAAAATGCGGGGCCGCGCTGCTGTATGAGCATCGGCGGGGCCGGACCAGGAGGAACCGCTCACGGAAGAAGGGGCAATGAAGGCGGTCTTTTGTCCGGGAGATCTGGAGAAGCAGCGTCGGATTGACGAACTGGAGGAGGCAGGGCTGCAGAAGGCAGACAAGGGCTGATGGCATGGACATAGACCCGAAGAAGTTCCCGGAAAACATCGAGCAGTGCCATGGGGTGATCGCGGGCTTGTCACGGAGCTGGACACGAAGGATCGCCGGGTCAAACGGCTGCAACACCTGCTGGAGCAGCTGCTGCGCTGGCGCTATGGGCCGAAACGGGAGCGAGTGGATGAGAACCAGTTGTTCCTGTTTGCGGCGGCAATAGTGGGCGGCGATGAGGACATTCGAGACGCCCCGCCGGAAGTCCGCACGCCAAAGCCGAAGCGCACGCCGCACGGGCGACAGCGGTTGCCGGAGCACCTTGAGCGGCGGCGGGTGGTGTATGATCTTTTGGAGAGCGAGCGTCAGTGTCCCCAGTGCGGGGGCAAGCTGATCCCTCCCAGAACCCAAAATCTGTGCCAACCCATATATGTGTTTACCGGACGAATACTATAAACTCACAGAAGCGGCGACGCGCCGTGCCGCGTGAAGGCCGAAAAAAGATGTGTCGCGGAGCTTATGAGCGAGGGCACCAAGGAAGGGAGACATTCTGACGTGCGGTGGCCTGTGTTTTTGGTGCGTCCATCCCAATAAGGACAACGCCAAATTGGTCCCCGCCATTTCCCCGATACGTCGCCTGAGTTCTTACTGAATCAACTCTCTCGCAATCTGATGCCATTTTCCTCTATCATCGCCGAGGTACAGTCTGAAGGAAGGGATCTTCTCCATCAGATCGCCAATGAATTCAAAGTGGGCTCTGGCAGTATCGGGGAAGAAGGCCTCCAGCGTTAGAGGGAGCATTTCTATCATAGCCTCGCTGGGGGAAATGGCTTCGAGGCGGCTCTTGCCACCGGAATCCCATCGTGGGAAAACGATCGCCTCGAGTTCAGCCTTACGGACAGTGCAATTGGGATAGAGCTTTCGGATGTCAAAGCTCTTTTTCCATTTGTTCTTCTGCTTGTGATCTTGTAGGAATTGGAATTCCGGAAGATTGGCTACATTCTCAGGATACACTCGCACCTGCTCGGGAAAAGAAAGTGCCTCAAATCCAGATACAGTTTTTCGCAAAAGGCAGCGGTCATCGGAGAGGAACCCGCATCCCTCCCGCACAAGATAGAGAGTAAGGGTGGTTTTCCCCTTCCCGGATTCGCCGGGTATAAGCAATCCCCTCCCTCCGAAGCTCACGGCGCCGGAGTGGGCCAGATAAAGCCCCCTCCTTCTAAGAAGTTCAAACAGAGGATGAACGAGAGATCTATATAGCCAAAACCTTTCCCGGAGGCAGTCAGATTGGACGAAGCCAAGTGCCATCTCCTTCTCTCTGTCCACCACCATTGTACCGCTGCCATGAAAGTCAATCAGCCAGAAATCCTTGTACAGAAAATGCTCGGAAAGATATTCGGAGCACCTGTGCACAACCCCCTCAGGAATCGCGATTGGAGAATCTCCATCTCCGCTGAGCAAGCACAGCTTTATTCCCTCTTCCGTTTTGGAGCAGAGGAAGGAATTGAGCCAGCCACTCACTGCCTGAAGTATTAACGTGTCATTTGTGACAAGGTGAACAGGATTTCCACCGATGTCGAAACGCTGACAGAGCATCCTGTTTTGGGGCCTCAAAGACCTCCTCTTGCTAACACGGAAACTCGCAGACAGCCGGCCCCTGCGGCGTCGGCGAGACGCCAACCACCTCACTGAGCGACTTATGCTTAGTGAGCTCTGGCTTCAGATACTCGTTCCGGTTCCTGATAACCTTTTCCTTTTTCTTTTCCTCTGCAGTCTTGCTGCTCATTCTCTACCTCCTTTCTCAGATTGCTAATTCTACAGGCTTCCTTGAGGGGAGCCAACATACTTCCTTCGTTACTTAGAGCATGTCCGGGACAACGGTTGCAGACGCCCAGAAACTCACATCCGCAGCATTCCTTGAAGTCCTCTATCGTGATACCCCTGACCCATTCCAGGACAGGTGAGTAATTCCATATCTGGTGAAAGCTCTCGTGTCTCAAATCGCCCGCCTCCAGCCTCAGCATGATACAGGGGAGGACCTTCCCCCGGGCAGAAATGCTTACGATGCAAGACCCAGCGTTGCACATCCCCGTGAGTCCGCTTGCCTTCTTGCCGTTCCCCAACTCCCAGAGGACATGCGTCCTCAACTCTTCATCGCTCAGCCGATATTGGAGCGGTCTATCCGACCCCTTGGTGGTGGCGCAAAGCAGAGGATTGCTGACGAAATCTGCTCCTATGTCATCACAAAACTCGGCTATC
>JABMQX010000841.1 GCA_013203085.1 bacterium
GGGATCAGCTCCTCCTCAACAACCGCCCTAAGCTCTGCCTCGGCGGGACGGCCAAAGAGATGTATCGGACAACTCAAGCCGCTCCTTCTCAGAGAAAGAGCTTCGGCGACAGTCGTAACTCCGAGCCTTTCCGCTCCGCCCTCGAGGGCCGCCCGAGAGATCATCTCTGCCCCGCAGCCGTAGCCGTCCCCTTTGACCATGGCGAGGACCTTCACGTCCGGTCCCGCCGCGGCTTTCAGCTTCCGGGCATTTTCTGTCACCTTACCCAGGTCAACTTCCAGCCAGGCCCCGCTGTGAATCCTTTTCATGATCGCCTCATTTGAGCGATGGAAATCATTGGAACGAGACACAGTCCGATTTCGGACCTCGGATTGCAGATTGCGGATTGACTGCGGCAGGATCGCCCTGGCATACGTGCGATTCCGCATTCCGCATTCCGCAATCCCAACCGAGCGGCAGGCTATCATTTTGCCTTGAGTAGACGCAACAAAATTGATAGCCTCCTCAGCGCAAGTCCCTTGACGCGATAACAAGGTACGCAGGATCACGATGAAAGCATAGGAGTCAAAAAGTGCCCTCTATCCCCCTATCGCGTCAGAAAGGCACCGGCAAGACAGATGAAACTCAACGATTTTAACTACCATCTACCGCCCTCGCTTATCGCGCAGGTTCCTTCACCGGAAAGGGAACGGTCCCGGCTGATGGTCCTGCATCGAGAATCGCGGCTCATCGAGCACAGGCAGTTTCCAGATATTGTCGGCTATCTGCGAAAGGGGGATGCGTTGGTCCTCAACGACTCAAAAGTCATTCCCGCCAGACTTCTTGGGGCAAGTCCACACGAGGGGGAGAAAGGTTCGAAAGGAGAAGTTCTTCTCCTTGAGGAAATGGCGAAAAACCTTTGGGAGTGCCTGGTGAAGCCCGGAAAGCAATTCCTTCCCGGTTCGGAAATCTTCTTCAGCGGGCACGGTCTGGTCGGGGAGGTGGTCGCCGACACACCCTTTGGGAGCAAAATCATCCGGTTTCGCCTGCCCGGAGACCGCGGCAAGCGGCGTAAGAGCGACCTGCGCGACTGGCTGGACGAGATCGGATGCGTGCCGCTGCCCCCGTACATAAAAAGGAAGAAAATTCTGCCGGATGACCAACAGAGGTATCAGACAGTTTACGCGTCGAAAGATGGCTCCGTCGCCGCCCCCACAGCCGGATTTCACTTCACCGACCGTCTGTTAAAAGACATCCGTCAGAAAGGAATAGGGACACATTTCGTGACGCTCCACGTCGGCCTGGGGACATTTCAGCCCGTGAGGACACAGGAGGTCGAACGGCACAGAATGCACGCGGAATGGTTCTCGATTGAGAGGGAGGCGGCGGAGGCGCTCAACGGTGTCCGCCGGGCGGGAGGAAGAATTGTGGCCGTAGGGACGACCGCCGCGAGGGCTCTGGAAACCGCCGCCGATTGGCGAGGAACGATTCGCCCCCTCACCGGAAAAACCGGACTGTTCATCTATCCCGGATACACGTTTAAGACGCTCGAAAAGGGAGCGCTCCTGACGAATTTCCACCTCCCGAGGTCAACTCTTCTGATGCTGGTCTGCGCCTTTGCAGGCACGGATTTCATTCTGGAGGCTTATCAGCAGGCGATTCAAATGGGGTACAGGTTTTACAGTTACGGGGACGCTATGCTGATTCTTTAGGATTGCGGATTCCGAAATCCGAACTCCCGAATCCGAAATCGGATGCCGTCTTGGCGACAGAATACAAGAGAGAAGAGACATCTCGCAAAGGCGCGAAGGCGCAAAGCATTCTGCAATCCGTAATCTGCAATGTGAAATCGAGCCGTGAAATTCAAGATTCTGAAACAGGACGATTCATCATCGGCGAGGCTGGGAGAGATTACGACGCCGCACGGCCGTGTGATGACGCCGTGTTTTATGCCTGTGGGGACAGCCGGGGCGGTCAAGACAATGTCGCCGCGAGAGCTGAGGCAAGTCGGCGCACAGATGCTCCTGTCGAACACCTATCACCTGATGCTCCGCCCGGGGATGGAAATCATCAAGA
>JABMQX010000103.1 GCA_013203085.1 bacterium
GTCTCCTGAGCAAGGTCTTCCGCCGTCGGAAAGTCTGCGACCTGTCGGTAAATGAAATTCGTTATCTTCGCGGAGAATCGGCCCACGAGTTCTTCGAACGCCTCCTGAGAGCCTTCCACAAAGGACTTCATCAGATCCTCATCTGCAATGGGGTTGATTGCGGGAATCTCCTCCATAGTTTCTACCCCTTTTTATGCAGTAATGAGCCAAACTCTTCATTATTCCTCTGCCTTCCCCGTAATTCGCTGGGGCGCACACTGATAGAAACGGTCTGTCGGGTGCCCGGAACTACATCCTCACCCATAGCCGAAAGATGCTCCTGCAAGCCCCAATTTTTTCCGCTCCCATCTCTTTAGGTTCCCGCATCTTATACCGAACGCCGCTGGAACCGCTACTTTTTCCTTGCCAGGGTTTGGAGCCGCCAATATACTGGCGGCGTGAAGCGCAGAGGCAGAAAAGCGGTGTTGATAACTTGTGCATGTTTTGTGAATTTGTTCGGTTTTTCTTCTTGGTGTGCCCGGTAGGGCAAAACTGCCGGGGGGCAGGGGGAGCCAGGAGTCTTTAGTCCCGCATTTCCCGCCACCATAAACGACACCGTTCCTTGCTACACAATTAGCCTTGCAGCAGCGACTTACAAGCCCGGGGGGGGCGTTGTTATGGTTTTCCTTTCCCGAGAGCGCGTTATACCGCATGCGCTTCTATTGTAGGCCAGCGATGTTAAGCTGGCAAGCTTCGTAACATTATCCAAACCCTGTGAATAACTCTTTGTTGGGGAAGGAGAAAGCGTTGAGCGACACGGCCGTTTGGGAGGGCATCGTTAGCGCAATCCGGGCCCAGTTGCGCCCGGAGTCTTTCGAGCGTTGGTTCGGAGAATGCACGCTCAAAAGCGACTCGCCAGAAGAACTCATCATCGCGGTTCCTAACGTCTTCTATCGAAACTGGATCCTGGAGCACTACGGTGCGTTCATCCAGGACACGCTCCGGGAACTAGCCGGCCCCCAGACCAAACTCATCATCGAAACCGCTGGGGCCCCCGACCCACCCTCCTTGGGCAGGAGTCCTTCCCGCCGACGGCGACAACGACGGGCTCCCCGCACCGCCTCCCCGCGATCAAGCTCAAACAACGGAAGCAGGCTCAACCCCAAGTACACGTTCGCCAACTTTGTAGAGGGCTCCTGCAACCGTTTCGCGAGGGCGGCATCGCTCGGAGCGTCTCAGGACCCCGGCCGCGCCTACAATCCCCTCTTCATCTACGGTGGAGTCGGCCTCGGCAAAACCCACCTTATGCAAGCTATCGGGCACTATATGGTATCCCAGCTCAACGGCGTGAGAATCCACTACGTCTCCAGCGAGAGCTTCACGAATCATCTCATCAAGAGCCTCCAAACACGCCAGATGGAACGATTTCGCCGGAGTTACCGTGACACTAATGCCCTCCTGATAGACGACATACAATTCCTCTCCGGCAAAGAGCAAACTCAAGAGGAGTTCTTCCACACCTTCAACGCGCTCTTTGACCTTCACCGACAGATCGTCATTTCCTCCGACCGGCCCCCGACAGAACTGGCAAAAATGGAAAAGCGCCTGGTCTCTCGGTTCCAGTCTGGGCTCGTTGTGGATTTGCAGGTGCCGGACCTGGAGACTCGCGTCGCCATCCTCATGAAGAAAGCGGCGTCCTCACGAATCGACCTGCCCGATGCCGTTGGCTTTTTCATCGCCGAGAAGATACACTCCAACATTCGCATCCTTGAGGGGGCCCTACTGCAAGTGGCATCCTACGCGACCCTAATGAAGCGCCCCCCAACAGTCAGCCTGGCTCAACACGTCCTCAAAGAGACTCTGGCCCGCCACGGAGCCCACACTATTACTATTGATGCCATCCAGAAGAAAGTCGCCGAGCGCTACGACATCCGCGTCATGGACATGAAAAGCAACCGTAGACCGAGAACCATCGCCTTCCCTCGACAAGTCGCGATGTACCTTTGCCGGGAACTGACAAATCTCTCGCTCCAGGAGATCGGCGACGCTTTCGGCGGACGCGACCACTCCACAATTATCCACGGCCGCAAGGTGATTCAACAGAAACTCGCTTCCGACCCGGATCTGAAACCGATCGTTTCCCGACTGAGAGAAGAGCTGACTCGCGCCTGAACCCACTTAGCCCCTCGCCACAGACGCCACCAGGCCGGTAGGCACCCCTGGCGGTCCAGCTCCGGCGCCCTCCCGGCCGGTAGAAAAAACAGTTAACACGGCGTGCAAAGTATGTTAGTATCACGTGAATGAATAGTGCGACAGGATGTGCTAACGACACACCAACAGGCAATCAACACCATGCACAACTACATCCCCAGACGACAACACAAGAATATGAACATATCCACAACCTCTAATACTACTATGAGCTGGGGAATAAATTCTCATCGTCGTCTTAGGCCTGAGAATAAACGGAGGATCCCATGAAGTTCACAGCCCAAAGACAAGCCTTATTTGAGGTTCTTCAGAAAACTCATTCTATTGTTGCTTCCAAGAGCACCTTATCTATTCTTGCCAACGTGCTGATTGAAGCTGCTGAAGGAAGAGTTGTCTTCACAACGACTAATCTGCAGGTGGCAATTCGGGCTGAAACACCGGCGGATATCTTGGAAGAAGGCGGGTCAACGGTGCCTGCCAGGACTTTGTTCGAGATCGTCCGCGAGCTCCCGGATGCCGAGATCAACATCGAGGTGGATGCTGAGGACGTGGTCACTATTACGTGTGGCGAGTCGTTTTTCAAGGTCCTCGGCATTTCGAAAGACGAATTCCCACACGTGGCCGAGTTCGAGGGTGAACCGCTGTTCTCGATCGAGCGAGGGGTTTTCAGGAAATTGCTTCAGAGGACCTCTTTCGCTGTTTCGCGGGAGGATCCCCGTCATTTTCTCACGGGGCTGTGCTTTCGTGTTGAGAAAAAGCGGGTGACTCTTGTCGGCACGGACGGAAGAAGGTTGTCAAGGGTGTCCCATGCGGTTGACGTGGCCGAGGACTACAGCGGCGAGCAGATAGTTCCGATTAAGGCGATCGAGGAGTTGGAAAAGATGCTTGGCGATGAGGGAGATGTCTTGGTGTTTGTCTCCGGCAACCAGATCGGTTTCAAGGTGGGCACAGACTTGCTGGTTTCCTTACTGATAGACGCAAAGTACCCGGATTATAGTAGCGTCATTCCGTCAACCTTCGCGACTGTCGCGGTGCTTGCGCGGGAGGAGTTCCAGGCAATGGTTCGGCAGGCGAGTCTTCTGACGAGCGAACAGTCCTCCTCTGTGCGACTTCAGTTCGAGAAATCGCGTCTCGTCATCAGCGCGAGCAGTCCTGAACTTGGGGAAGCCAGGGTCAGCATGCCCGTCAAACTCGAGGGGGAACCGCTGTCCATCGGGTTCAACCCGAGGTGCTTAAGGGAGGCGCTGAGTTCCCTCGACGGCGAGGAGGTTGCTTTCCGCCTGACCGACGCTGTCAGCCCGGGTATCTTCTTGAACGATGATGATTTCCTCCATCTCATCATGCCCATGCGCCTTCCGCCGACTCAGGAGCCGGCGCCCGAGACCGAGGAGTCGGCGCCCGAGAGCACGGACACAGGGGAGCAGGTTGAGTCATAATGGCGCTCCGTTGGAAACGATTAGGCGACTTGGTGCCTGCTGTGCTTGCTGGGTGGAAGGAACAGCTTGATTCGCCAATCCACAGCGTCTGCGAGCTCTGGCAAGCTGTTGTGGGGACGGAGGTAGCCGCGC
This sequence comes from bacterium, assembly GCA_013203085.1. GTDB lineage: Bacteria > Auribacterota > JABMQX01 > JABMQX01 > JABMQX01 > JABMQX01. Next base: position 3,759 of record JABMQX010000103.1, read on the forward strand.
ACGCTTCCCCAGTAACGCTGCGGAATGGAGTGCTCACGGTTTCTGTGGATAGCCCCGCATGGGGCGCGGAGCTGGCGAGATTTCGCAGGGACGAAATTCTGGAGGGTCTTAATAATGCCCTCGGCGCGACGCGAATAACCTCGGTGCGATTCACTATCAGCCACGCCTCACCTTCAATTGACCCAGGAGACCAAAAGCATGCCTGAGCGCCAGAGCGAGTATGACGCTACAACGATAACTGTCTTAGAGGGGATCGAAGCCGTCCGAAAACGGCCCAGCATGTACATCGGCGATACGGCGGCCGCGGGCTTGCACCATCTGGTTTACGAGGTTGTTGATAACAGTGTTGACGAGGCTATGGTGGGGCACTGTACGAAAGTTGACCTCGTCTTGCATGTTGACGGCAGCGTGAGCGTTCGCGACAACGGTCGCGGGATACCTGTGGATGAGCACCGAACTGAGAAGAAGCCCGCGGTCGAGGTGGTTCTAACGACCCTCCACGCCGGCGGGAAGTTCGACCACAGGATGTACAAGGTGTCTGGCGGGTTGCACGGCGTTGGGGTCTCGGTCGTCAATGCCCTCGCGGAATGGCTCGAGGTGGAGGTCAGACGGGGCGGCAACATTTACGTCCAGAGGTACGAGAGGGGAAAACCGGTAACGGCTCTCCAGCAAACGACAGTGGGAAAGGCAAGGAGGAGCGGAACCAAGATTTCCTTCAAACCGGACCCGGAGATCTTCGGCCCGGATGCAGCATTCAGCTTCAGCACGCTCTCCGAAAGGCTAAGGGAACTGGCTTTCCTCAACAGCGGCCTCGCCATTATTATCAAGGACGAGCGCACCGAGCAGGAGCATACGTTCAAGTACAGCGGCGGGATTGTCTCCTTTGTCGCACACCTCAACCGCAACAAGACGCCCCTGCACAAAAAAGTGATTCATTTCCGGGCTTCCAAAGAAGATGTGGAAGTTGAAGTTGCCATGCAGTTCAGCGACGGGTACCAGAAAAACGTCCTCAGCTTCGTCAACAACATCAACACGGTCGAGGGCGGCACTCACATCAGCGGCTTCCGAGCGGCGCTCACGCGAACGCTCAACAATTACATCCGCGCCAACAATCTTCTCAAAAACGACAAGCTCGTGCCCTCGGGCGAGGACATGCGGGAAGGATTGACCGCAGTCTTGAATCTGAGGGTCCTGGACCCGCAGTTCGAGGGTCAGACTAAGACGAAGCTTGGCAACAGCGAGGTCGCCGGGATAGTGGAGTCCGTGGTGAACGAGCGCCTGGGAAGCTTTCTCGAGGAGAACCCCCCAGTCGCCAGGCGAATCGTGGAGAAGGTCGTACTTGCGGCGAGAGCACGGGACGCGGCGAGGAAAGCTCGCGACCTGACCCGGCGCAAGGGCGCCCTGGACAGTGGCTCCCTCCCCGGGAAGCTTGCCGATTGCGCGGAAAAAGACCCGGCTATCTGCGAACTGTATATCGTGGAGGGTGATTCAGCGGGCGGTTCCGCCAAGCAGGGGCGGGACAGGCGCTTCCAGGCGATCCTCCCCATCAGGGGCAAACTACTGAATGTCGAGAAGGCCCGAATTGACAAGATCCTCAAGAACCAAGAAATCCTCACGATGATTATGGCGATTGGAACCGGCGTGGGCGAGGAGGAGTTCGACATCAGCAAGCTCAGGTACGGCAAGATAATCATCATGACCGACGCCGATGTGGACGGGCTTCACATAAGGACCCTGCTGCTCACATTTTTCTATCGGCAGATGGCGGAGCTCGTAAGGAAAGGCCACATTTGCATCGCCCAGCCTCCTTTGTACGGCGTAAAGACCGGGCGCAAGCGGGCTTACATTCAGAACGATGAGGGAATGAACGCTTTCCTGCTCCAAAACGGCATGGAAGGCCTCCGCGTCACCGCAATCGGGCAAGAGGAGGAGTTTACTCGCAGCCACCTGGAGAAAACCGTCCAGCGAACGGTCAAGGTTGAGAGCCTACTATCCGCCATCGCTCGCAAAGGGATAGACCCCCGGCAGTACATCGCCGCGCGCCAGGCAACGACGGGCAAACTCCCCCTTTACAGAGTGATCGTGGATGATGAACAGCGGTTTCTCTTCAGCGCCGAAGAGCTGCGCCAGCTCGCCGCAGCGGAAGAAGAACGCCACAACGGCGAGGTCGCCGCCCAATCTGATGAGGAAAACGGTGAGGCAAATGGGGACATCGGGATTGCCGCCACGGAGCTCTTCGAATCTCGGGAGCTGGAGAAGGTGATCGCGGCGTTGGCGAAGTCCGGAGTGGATGTTAACCATTACTTCGAGGCGGAGCAGGCGATATATCGGCTCAGCCATTCGGACGGCACGACGGAGGTTCGCTCTCTGAAAGAGTTGCTGGACACAATCCGCACCCTGGGTAGAAAGGGTATCACCGTCCAGCGATACAAGGGCCTGGGGGAGATGAACCCAGAGCAGCTGTGGGAGACGACTATGGACCCCGCCAAGAGAGTCATCCTGCGGATTGTCCTGGAGGATGCCGTCGCGGCAGAGGAGACTTTTTCCATGCTGATGGGCACGGAAGTGGCTCCACGCAGGGAGTTTATCGAGGAAAGCGCTCGGTGGGCGAGGAACCTCGACATCTGACCTGTCTCCAAGCGCCTCTTTTACGGGTGGATGTCTGCCGCCGGAGTGATGGTTTTCAGAGAGTTCTCAGTCGCCCGCGGGCTGGTATGCGACGACCCGGACGAAGTACCTCATATCGTCAGCGGCCCCGATATCCACAAGGATTTCTCCTTCACTCCGCAGAAAGCCGCCGGGCCCCTTTTCGGTAAGGACCCATGGAATCTTGACATCGTTGGGCGAACGGAGATAGTGGTCCCCGGGCAGGAGCAGGTTGAATTCAGTCGTTTCCTGTCCCACAAGGCGGGCTTGGATAACTCGCCCGGTGGGGGAGGTGATCTCGGGAAGACCCGCCAGGGTGAAATCGGGCAGGAGGTTTTCCACCCGAAACAACAGGTTGCCGGGGGCATACATGGACACCTTCAGGGAAAAGCGGGGCGAGGCGTTCTGGTAGGTCATCAGAGGCTGGACCTCCGATATCGGTACCAGCTCGGGTCTGTGCCGCAGGCAGCCCGCGTTCAAGCCGAAGCAGACCAGCGCGAAGGTGAGCCGGCAGAGAGTTCGCATGTTCCCTCGTAGGATAGCGGTGTGGAAACACGATGTGGGGCCCTCTGAACAACCTCAGCGTAGCCTATCTGTAAAGGCGCGTCAAGCGAGAGATGGGTCCTGACGTGCCAGGGATCGGCCGGAAAACCTTCAGCTCCCGTCCCGCCGGGAGGCAAAGAGCCGTGCAAGAGCGTCAGCTTCTTATGAAGAACCGCGACCTGAAGGGGGTCGGTAAGGCGCCTGTCCCCAGAGGGTATTCCTTACGGACTTACTGGCAAGGGGATGAGACCCATTGGGCTCGTATAATCTCGAAAGCGTTCCGGACGGAATGTTCGCCAAGCGTCTTCGCCAGGGAGATAGCCCAGCGAGAAGCCTTCCGCCCGGAGCGAGTGTTCTTCTTGTCCTATAAGGGTAAGCCCATTGGCACGGCCACGGCGTGGACGAAGGCGGAACTGGGGCCCGAATCGGGCTATGTCCACATGGTCGGTGTGGTCCCTGAGCATACCGGTAGGGGGCTGGGCAAGGTCCTAACCGCGGCGGTGTTGGACTACTTCAGGCAGCAGGGCCTCCGCAGCGCATTTCTCCATACCGACGAGCGCCGCCTGGCAGCGATTAAGACTTACCTGGAGCTGGGGTTTGAGCCGGTTGTTGGCGATGAGGACGCCCGCCGCCGATGGGTGGAGGTTTTCAGAGCGTTGAGGAGGCCGGAGCTGGCTCACAGGTATTGCGGGCAGGAGTGACCCCCCGGCGATATGGTCGCCGCGGGGCTTTTCTTACGGGGGGTCAGCTCTTTTTTTCAGCCGCCGGAGGGGCCTCTGGCTGCGCGTTTTGTCCCTCTTCCGCCTCGCTGTCTTCGGCGATACTCTTGGCGGCGTCCACAACTCTGTCTCCCTCCGCAAGTGAGATGATTCTGACCCCGATGGTGTTCCTGCTGATCGTTCTGACCTGGGAGACCGGGGTGCGCATCATCTTGCCATCAGCGGTCATGACGATGATGTCGTCCCCTTCGGCGACGCTCAGGACGCCGACTACGGGCCCGTTGCGCTTCGATGTTTTGATAGCGATGACCCCCATCCCGCCACGCTTCTGCGCCCTGAACTCGCCGAACAGCGTTCGCTTGCCGTATCCGTGCTCGCATAGGAGCAGTAGGCTGGCTCGCTCTTCGACGATCTCCATGCCCATGACAGCGTCGCCCGCCTTCCCCAGTCTGATGCCCTTGACGCCGCGGGTAGCCCGGCCCATGGGACGCACGTCCGTCTCCTGTATGCGTATGGACTGTCCGTTGCGGGTCACGAGGACCACTTCGTCGTGGCCGCTGGTGAGCTTCACATCAATCAGGTTGTCGCCCGGATCAATCTTAATGCCGATAATGCCGCCACTTCGCGGATTACTGTACGCCGAAAGGGGCGTCTTCTTTAGAATCCCCTTCCGGGTAGCCATGATCAGATTTCGGCCGCCGTCGAAGTCTTTCACA
>JABMQX010000842.1 GCA_013203085.1 bacterium
CCGCATCACCTGGCACAGCATCGCTGAGGCAACGTACACCATAGAATTTACCGACAAACGCACCGCCGGCTGGACCGCCATCGCGACACCATTAACCGGAACAGGCGGCCTCATGGAATGGCTCGACGACGGTACCGAAACCGGAACGTCACCCACGGCCTCCGGCGTCCTCAAACGCTTCTACCGCCTCGGCGGCCAGCCGTGACCTCAGATGTTATGGGTAGGAGACTTGAGGTATTTTGCGTAAGATCGGTGGCTTCAGACAGCTTCGAACAACGGTGGTGTCAGATACCGAACTAAACACTCGGATAGGCCCGTTTCGGCCAAAAAGGAAATTATGCAGCGCGACAGGAGAAATCTCCGAGCGTCTTCGATCCCTATCGTGAGGGCGGGTGAAGCTCCTGGACCGCAGATGGTTGATCAATCATTCACTACCAAGACGCCATGGATATCCATTTTCGGAATGGTGGCCGTCAAAACTCCTGCCGACCACTTCCATTTAATTTTTTGCCCTTCCGGGACCCATTCGACGGATTGGGGCTTTTCGGGCAATCGCAGTCTCACGAGAATCGGGCCGAGTGGCGGAATATAGTCAGTGAAGCCGTATTGTCCGCCGTGCGGATTGTTCGCCAGGTTCATTAGGTGGACGCTCAACCGCCCGTCGCTCGCTCTTCGCAGTGCGATTTCGAGACAAGGCGGGCCGTTGACTTCGACCGCAGGATCGGGAAACAGACGACGCGCGATGCCGGCGATGAACTGGCGCAGGTAAGGATGGTGGCTGTTGTAGTATGCCAGCGCGACCGGGCCGTAAACCGCTGCGATTTGCCCCTCTCCACGCTGCACGACCGAGGCCGCCACCTTCTTCTCCATCAGTGGCTGGTATTTTTGCGAGATGCCGTGCTCGCGGATGTCCGTGTAGGATGTCGTGCCGGGACCCCGATAGCGGTAGGCAATCACAGTCGCCGTAGTGGCCTCGACATCCTGCCAGACTCCTGGGGCGCCAACTATACCGGTCTCGGAAACCAGGTCTGCTGCGGTTCCGGTCGGCTCACCTTCAAAGCGGACACCGAGGGCCGGCTCGAATAAGCGAGCACACTTTTCCCCAAGCAAGAGTAGATTTCCGCCCTGTTCGACGTAAGCCAGCAGTGCCTGGCGAAATCCATCGGAAAGCTTGTGCGAATCGGGAATGACCACGAGCGGGAATTTGTGCAGGCGGGGCTGGAGGTTCCATTCGGAAAGAATGTCAACCGAGTAATGCGTTTCCAGCAGAGCATGCAAAGCCCCGTCAAGGTCATGCGTGGGAGCATCCCAGGGTGCGAAGACCCGGTCGGAGCGGTCAGACTGTGTCTTTGCCGATAGAAGCAGGGCGACCTGGGGGACGCTCTTGCTGCGGAAGCTGACCGAGCGGCGCGACCGGCAGAAATCGGCAACGTCGCCTGTCGTCCGAACGATCATGTCGCTGATGTGCCCGGACCGGGTGGGTTGGTAGTAGATCGAAAAGCCGCCGCCGTGCATGATTGTGGTTGCGGCTTCTTGTTTGAGTTGGACGGAGGGCTTGAAAACCGCGGGCCGATCAAATCCCCAGGCGAGCAAGTCCCATGGCATCCCGACATTGCTCAAGTACCGCGCTTCGGTGCGCGCGCGATCCACGGAATTCGATGGACTGTAATCGCCTGAGAGATAATCCACACGGCACTCGACGGGCTTGGGGGCGAAGGTAGTGTACATCCAGTTACTGGAAATCTTCACTCGGGGATTGGTGTCGTGCAGTGAGTTGACCCAATGACAAAGGTACTTCTCGAACTGACGGCGGTGGAAATTCTTCCATTGCAGCCAGCGCCCGTCGGAGCGGCCCTTCGGCGCATCAGCATAGCCGGTTTCCTTCTTCCACGCTTCGAGGGCGGCGGGAGAGTAGTCGAGCTGGGCGGCCCAGCACTCCCCGTCAACCCAAACGAAGTCGAGATCGTACTGCGATACCACTTCGCGCAGTTGTGGGATGAGCAGCTTATCTACATACGGACCAAAGGTGCTGGTGTGATTTCCGTCCGGCTTGCCGTTTGCGTCGAGGCGGGCCCATTCCGGATGCTTTTCGACCGCGACCGAGTCCCAGACACCCGAGTAATGAACCCCCAGCGCGACGCCGTGCTCTCGTGTGACCTTGCGCCAGATTGCGAGCGAATCCTTCACGATACCGGGCGATGGCCAGCCCACCTTAGTCGGATAGCCGGTGTAGCCTGGGTGTCCCTTACAATCGTACTGAACGAAGTCCGGTCGAACACGCGATAGAAGACGGCCAATGTTCTCCTCGGTAACATCGGCCCCAAGAACCGTGTCAAACTTGTTCGGATGGAGGTCGAAGTGGAGGCCGAAGTAACCCTCGTTGCGGGGCACACGAGGCCTCGCCGCCAACGCGGGAGTGCTTTTTCGGTTATCAGGGCTGCCAATGGGCTGCCCATGCGTTGAGCTTGCCATAACGGCGCTCAAAAGTAATAGCCAAGAAAGAAGCTGCTTAATGGTGTGCATGTTGGCCCTCCCTGAAAAGACTCAATCTTCACTTTTGACATAGTCCACAACAACATGTCCAAGGCGAATCCAAGAGTTGGACAGGATAACAGGATGGAGAGGATAATCCTGAAAATCCTGTTCATCCTGTCTGATACTCCTCTGCGTCCTGTCAGCATTCTGCCGGCGTGTAAGACACAGTGGCGGCGAGAAAAGTCAAGGCGGAAAGACGACAGGAGCTCGTTTTCCAACCTCCTCCCGAAGCCGATCCCATACGCCATCGCTGCGACCTGACGCTCCAGGCTCAGCAGCTCGCCTCGAGTGCATCCTCGCACTTTTCGGCCACGGCAAGCTAGACCTTCCACCCGCGAGATTTCCAGTGCGATCCAGTGTGATCGGAATGAGAAGCAAGGGGCGCCTTTCAGAAAGGCAATATCATAATGCGCGGGCGCGTGGCAAGCCATAACTGACCTCGACTAAGTACAGGTGTTCGTAAATACGGACAGGTATTGTGGATGCAAAATCTCATGTGTTTCATAGCCTTTTCCTGTTTGCAGCATCCGAATATGTGACCGAACTTATGAAGCAGAGCACTAAGGGAAACTGCCACACAACAACTGATCTTGAAAAAGGGGAAAGCAAGTAACGCTTTCCAGGACACGCAACTTCCTGCGCAAAAGCAGGAAGGGGACGGGCTGGAGCGCTAATCCTCCACTAAAGCTATGGGCAGTCTGCGATCCTGAGTTTCCGCCATCGTATGTACGGACACTGAAGGATCGTCGAGGGACAGCGGTCCTCGATCTTTTGGCTTGAAAGATGCGGGTATTTTTGCTTTTTTAGGGATGCTGGGATCATGGGAATCAGGCGGCATTCAGACGCTTGGCAGGTTTGCTGAGCGTTTAGGAGTTGAGACGTCATTCTCTGAACGGCAAATCATTGGAGGCAGCAGATGAAACGCATCACACGGCGAGATTTCATGAAGGGCGCTGCGGCAGCAGGATTGGCCATGGTTGTCCCCAGCCGGGTTCTGGGGGCCAATGACGAGATCCGCGTGGCTGTGGTAGGTATTAACGGTCGTGGTGGGTCGCACATACGAGAGTTCCACAAGATGTCTGGAGTGCGGGTTGTCGCTCTGTGCGATGTTGACCTTAGAGTTCTCGGGCGCCGCGCCAGGGGGTTCGATAAGGTGGAAAAATATCAGGACGTCCGGAAGATGCTGGAGAACAAGGACATTGATGTCGTCTCCATCGCCACGACCAATCACTGGCACTCCCCGATCACGGTCTGGGCCTGCCAGGCCGGCAAGGATGTCTATGTCGAAAAGCCGTGCAGCCACAACGTCTTCGAGGGCCGTAAGTGCGTCGAGGCCGCCCGAAAATATAAGCGGATCGTCCAGCACGGTACACAGAGCCGTTCCGGTGGGTTCGGCAAACTGGCGGCCATCGTCAAGAAGGGGGTATATGGCAAGCTGCTGGTCTCCAAGGGCTACTGCTGCAAGCCTCGTTGGAGTATCGGCTTCAAACCGATCAAAAGCCCGCCGCCGGAGCTCGACTTCAACATCTGGCTTGGTCCCGCCCCCTTGCAGCCTTATCATGATAATCTCGTCCACTACAACTGGCATTGGTTCTGGGACTTTGGCAACGCTGACATAGGCAACCAGGGCGTTCACGAGATGGACATGGCCCGCTGGGCGCTGGGCAAGACCCTCCCTCGCAGCGTCGTCAGTCTCGGCGGGCGTTGGGTCAACGAGCCAGGCTTCAAAGACCAAGGCGAAACTCCCAATCAGATTGTCTCCGTTTTCGACTACGGTGATTCGCTGATTCTCTTTGAAACTCGCGGGCTGGTCGGCAAACACGAGAAATTCCCGCAGATGGTCTCCAACGAGCTGTACTTCGAGGAAGGCGCGATCAAGAACAACAAGTTCTATCCCAAGGGTAAAGACAAGGGCCAACCGCTGGTTGACGTGGATTATCACGTTTATCCGGGCGGCAACTTCGGCAACTTCATCAACTGTGTCCGCAGCCGCAAGCACCAAGAACTAAACGCCGACATCCTCGAAGCCCATCTATCGAGTGCCTTGTGCCACCTGGGCAACATTTCTTACCGCATGGGAGTCGAAAAGCGCTTTGAGAAGCCGAAGGACTTCAGCGACAATGAAATTGTTGGGGACAGCATCATGACGCTGTTGGAGAATACGAGAGCGATCGGCGTAAACGCTGAGAACGGCACGCTGCGGGTCGGTCCCAAGCTCGAGTTCGACCCCAAGAGCGAAAAATTCGTCGACAACACCGCGGCCGACATGCTGCTAACGCGACCCTATCGTAAGCCCTTTGTCGTACCCGACAAGGTCTGAGAAGGCGTACGGCACCCTTTTGGACTGCATAACTAAGTGGAACATTCTCGCGCTTTCGCCACTGTTCGGCGCGACTCTCTCAAAAGCAAGCCGGCGGCCTTCTACCTGGTCTTGCACGGTTGGTTTGAAGGTAGCAGCGAGATGCCGGTCACTCGATCCCGATTCTATAGAACTTGAGGGTGGACGTTCGGTCGACGTCAATCCAGGCCGAGGGGCCGCCGCTTTTGCCGCCGAGGATCGTCGTTTCCTCAGTCCAGGGTTGGGTGCTCATATGAGGGCTGGAGAGAACGCTGTAGCTGGTCTGGGGACGCATCGTCCAGGAAAGTTCGACGCCGCCCTCGACGCTCCTGGCG
>JABMQX010000843.1 GCA_013203085.1 bacterium
AAATCAACCCCGCCATTCGCCGCATCGCAGAGGAAAACGGTCTGCCTCTGGTTGACAATTTCTCTCTCTTCACGCATCATCCCGACTTCTTGCCGGGTATTCATCCCAGCGAGGAAGGGTATCAGGCTCTCGCTGACAACTGGTACCGGTCAATCATGGAGATGGGCGTTTGAGAGTTCTGATGATCGCACCCGAACCGTTCCTCGAGAAAAGAGGCACCCCCATCAGCGTCCTCTGCCGCGTCCGCGCCATGCAGAGGCTTGGCTATCAGGTTGAGCTCCTAACCTACCACCTCGGCGAAGAACCGGAAAGGAACGTCAGGCTTTTCCGCATTCCCCGAGTGCCCTTTATCCGGCGTGTCAGAATCGGCCCGTGCCCTGCAAAGGTCCCACTCGATTTCCTTCTTCTCCTTCGAGCATTCTCCTTGCTGCGAGCGCGAGAATATCACTGCATTCACACTCACGAGGAAGCCGCGATCATCGGCGCCTTTCTCAAAGGGGCGTTTCACTTGCCTCATATCTACGATATGCATTCCAGTCTCACCGAGCAATTGGTGAACTATGATTTTGTTCGCTGGAAACCTGCGCTGAAGATCGCTCGCCGTGTCGAGAAATGGATTCTCAGGCACTCCGATGTGGTCATTGTCATCTGCCCGTACCTGGAAAAGCTCGTCGAGAGCATCGTACCGGGGACAAAAACCGTTCTCATCGAGAACGTTTCTCCACGCCCGGATGTCCGGGCACCCTCCGCCCCGTTTGCCGGAGAAGGGATGCCCCTCGGAGAACGAGTTGCTCTTTACGTCGGCAATTTCGGTCCCAATCAAGGGCTGGACCTTCTTTTGAAAAGCATCCCTCGCGTCGTGCAAAAGGAGGGGCGGGTCAGGTTCCGGCTCGTCGGCGGCCTGCCTGCGGAGGTAAAGAAGCTCAAGCGGCTCGCGGAGAGACTGGGCGTAGGGGAATATGTTCTTTTCGCGGAGAGAAAGTCAGACGCGGAGGTCGCGCGTTTCATCGAGCAGTCAGCGGTCCTTCTGTCTCCCAGGAAAATCGGAAACAATATCCCCTCGAAAATATATCTCTACCTGAAATCGGGCAGGCCCATTGTCGCTACCAGACTCCCGGCTCATACTCAGATACTGAACGATGACACGGCAGTTCTGACCGATCTCAATCCCAGGGCATTCGCAGATGGTATCCTCCAAGTCCTGCGGGATGGCTCGCTGGCGCAGCAGATCACCCGAAATGCCCTCGCTCTCGCCGAAGCGAAATACACCTACTCCAAATATCTCCGTCAAGTGGAAAGGGCGTGCCGGATGGCACAGTGCGCACGAGTCGGCGAATGAAAAAGCCTGAACGCCGCTCAAGCCGACTGACGCACGAATGGGGCAGCTTTGCCCATCAACGCAGGGGACCTTTCTTTTCTTGAACAGCCTCTCGCTTCGGCCTGATCATCGCCACCAGGTCTCGAACGTCCTTCACCCGCAAGAGGAATATGGATGCCGCGTATGCAACACCTCCGGTGACCGCTGGCGCCAGGAGCATCGCAAATCGTGCGACCTTGTTGTCGGGGTCGAGTTGATTTCCGAGGAACTCCCTCATCAGATACACCACTATTCCCATCGCAGCCGCCGCCGGCACCACCTTCGAGAGGAAAAGGGCGTTCCTCCTCCAGCGTATGGTCCCAAATCGGTATTTGAGAAACGCGAAGAGAAGTATCGCTTTTGCTGTTCTGGCGATGGTGAAAGCGAGGGCGATGCCGGCGCTTTGCATGGACCCCCTCAATACGAGAATCAGCACCAGATTAGTAAAGAATGCCAGAACCTCCAGCGCCACTGGCGTCACCACATCCTTGACAGCGAAATAGGCTCTCATCAAGATGATGTCCACGCCAAAGGCGACAATCCCCAGCGAGTACCATTTCAACGGCGCGATGGTCAGCTCCACGTTTCCGAAGCGGCCGTATTTGAAAAGCGCGACGACCGCCGGTTGCCGAAGAAGAAACAATCCGATGCTCAGCGGCAGCAAAATCAACACCAGCCCTCGCAGTGCCACCATCAAAACATCAACAAGTTCGTCCTCCCTCCCACGAGGCAATGGCGAAACGGACCGCTTGACCGCCAGAGCTGCAAGAAATGGAAACAACACATACCCCAGCGGCTCTACCACCAAACGAAATGGAAACTCTATCAGCCTGTACGAGAAATCAAGCCCCGAATACGCCCCTTCCGCGGTCTGAAACGCGAAGAAGATGTCCATTATCCTTCTCCCGAAATAGAACACCGCGTAGATGAGCAGCGGCGCCGCCGAGACCAACACCCTTCTCGAAGCGGGTGTCTTGATGTTAACCGCCAGCCTGTAAAATCGGAGTTTCTTTCTCAGCGCCAAGAGCTGTACCCCCAGAAGACCCACGCAGCCCAGCATGATTCCCCAGGAAACCATCTTTATCCCAGACGACATGACGAAATCGGGCCGCAACCGGTTCAGAAACAGCGCGATAGCCACAAGAGGGACCATCCCGACCGCCTTAAACGTGAAATCCCCCAGGGCCGGCGCGACGAACCGCTTGTATGAGTTGAGCATTGCGTAGGCGATTCCTCCCGCTATCAGAAAGAATCCCCCCGCGAACATGATCCGGAGGAGGTTGATCGCCAGCCGCATTTTTGTCTCCTGTTCGGCGTCCCCCCCCGGCAATCTCGGGAAAAGAAGCCCCAGCACTCCTTCAGGAAAAATGATGACCGCGATGACCGCGATGGCGAGCACCGGCAGGATGACGTTCAAGAATGACGAAGCCAGCTCCCACGCCGCTTTCTCCCCCCTTTTCTCTCGCTCCTCGCACACCGCTGGCAGTAGGGCGGGAATAAGAGAGTACCGAACGATGTCGTAGAAAAGCACCGCGATGGTCACCATCGCCAAGTAGATGTCCATCTGGTACTTCTGCTCTTTGCTCCCGTAAATGGACCCCAGAAGCACCTTCTCAAGGAAACCGAGGGACTTACACAGGAGGATGATTCCCGAAACCAGGGCCGTTGACTTGATTACTCGACCGAATAACCCACCTTTGCCGTTCTCCGACACCTACACTCTCCTTCCCTGGCATCGCACCATTATCTGGAACAAGCCGTGAATCCCCCGCCTGCCCGTGCTCGCCCTCGCAGGCCGATGCCACCAAGCAGCCCAACGTTGGCCCAGCCACGAAAGCTCTCAGCAGCGGGCCTCGTCCGCCGCAATTCTTGCTCCACGCCAAAAACTCCGTCCATCAATATAAGACTTCTGGCGTGCGGTTGTCATTGGAAAAGGCGTGTGGCCGTATTTCGGTCGCAATTTCTGTACCGGTTCCTCGAAAACCGGGCTATTGTGCACGCCCGGTATCCAGTTCAGCGGACTTTGAATCTCGGGGGAGCGGCGTGCATCACCGGTTTTCCTCGTGGAATGGGAATCCTGCTGATGATTCCCCACCGGCGGGATGCCCGTGCAACGAGACCGCTGCCCCTGTACCCCGCGAATGTTGTTGTGAACTTTTCCTGAGTGCCATAGAATGAGACACCCTATTGATGTGAGAAAATCAACTACGGCGAACCTTACCGAAAGAAAGAAGCAATTTTGCTGTGGCACGGGCCCTGAGGTGAAGGCACAATGAGCAAAGTCTATGTCGAGGGCATCGCGAATCATGTGGGGCAAGAAGTTGCCATCAAGGGATGGGTGTACAATGTACGCTCCAGCGGGAAGCTTCACTTCCTCCTCGTAAGAGACGGCACGGGCACGGTGCAGTGCGTCGTCTCCAAAGCGGATGTCCCGCAGGAGATTTTCGACCGGTGCGGCAAGTTGACCCAGGAGTCCTCGATCGTCGTCAGGGGAACGGTGAGGGAGGACCCGAGGTCCCCGGTAGGGTACGAGATCGCCGTCTCGGACGTTGAGTTGGTGCAGCAGGCAATTGATTATCCAATCACGCCCAAGGAGCACGGCGTCGCCTTCCTGATGGACCAGCGGCATCTCTGGCTGAGGTCGTCCAAACAGCATGCCATTCTGAGAGTGCGAGCGGAACTGATACGGGCCATTCGAGACTATTTCGACTCGCGGGGGTTCCTTCTTCTGGACGCTCCCATTTTCACGCCCGCGGCCTGTGAGGGAACCACGACCCTCTTCGCGACCGATTATTTCGGAGAGAAGGCTTACCTGACCCAGAGCGGCCAGCTCTATATGGAAGCGGGGGCTATGGCTTTCGGAAAGGTCTATTGCCTTGGGCCGACCTTCCGGGCGGAGAAATCGAAGACCCGCAGGCACCTCACAGAGTTCTGGATGCTTGAGCCGGAGGTGGCTTATTTTGATCTCAACGACGATATGGACCTCGCGGAAGATTTCGTCGCCACCATCGTCGCAAGGGTACTGCAGCGAAGGAGGAAAGAGTTGGAGGTCCTCGAGCGAGATGTGGCGAAGCTGCAGAGAGTCAAGAAGCCTTTTCCGAGGATAACCTACGATGAAGCGATCGAGATTCTCCGGCGGAAAGGGTTGCACGTGAACCGGGGAGACGACTTCGGAGGGGACGAGGAAACAGCCCTTTCGGAGGAGTTTGATCGCCCCGTGATGGTGCACCGTTACCCCAGGAAGTGCAAGGCATTTTACATGAAAGCGGACCCGGAGAATCCGAGCCTCGCCTTATGCGTGGATATGCTTGCTCCCGAAGGATACGGAGAAATCATCGGAGGCGGGCAGAGGGAAGACGACTTCCAAACCCTCGAGGAGAGAATTCGGGAGCACGGCCTGCCGAAGAAGGCCTTTTCATGGTACCTCGACCTGCGTAAGTATGGGTCAGTCCCCCATGCCGGTTTTGGCCTTGGAATCGAACGAACCGTCGGCTGGATCTGCGGCGTTCGTCACGTCAGGGAGACGATTCCCTTTCCCAGGCTCATGGGAAGGCTTACGCCCTGAGGCCTTGTCTGTGTGCGTCCTCTGCGCATTCTGCGGTTCCAGCCTGAGCCGCCCGTAAGTGAGGGGTTACCCCACGCCGTAAATTGATATTGACATTTGAAGGCGGTCTGAAATAATATACCAAAAAGATGTACGAATCCTAATTTCAAGTTCCCAGAGTAAAAGAATATGTACGCTGTTATCGAGACAGGTGGTAAACAGTATAAGGTCCGGGAAGGCGACACGATAGAGATCGAGCGCCTCGCTGGAGTCCCTGGTGAGGAGTTAACTTTCGACAGGGTGTTCTTGATCGGCGATGGAAAGGACTACGCCATCGGCCGGCCGGACGTGCCCGGGTCTAAAGTTATCGGAGAGCTGCTGCGCCAGGACCGAGGCAAGAAGATTGTCGTCGGAAAGTTCAAGAGAAGAAAAAAGTACCGCAGAAAGACCGGGCACAGGCAGAATATCTCCGTCGTCAGAATCAAGCAGATAGTCAAACCGCAGAAGGAGCAAAGCGATGGCTCATAAAAAGGGAATGGGCAGTTCCCACAACGGGCGGGAGAGTCACTCGAAGAGACTCGGCGTCAAAAGGTACGGGGGACAGTTCGTCACCGGTGGCAGCATTCTGGTCAGGCAGAGGGGCACGAAAATCCATCCCGGCAGAAACGTCGGCCGCGGAAGAGACGACACTCTCTTCGCGAAGATTGACGGAACCGTCGTCTTCGAGGGAACCAGCCGAAAGCGCGTCAGCGTCCACCCCGCCACCAACTGACAACGCGGCAACTGCCCCACAAGTTGGCGTCTTACCCAGCAACGCTTCTGGCGGCCGGAACCTTTTTTCCAGCCAGTGCATCCCGTACAAAACGTAACGCTGGCGTCTCGCCAGCTCCCCTCGGAGCATCCCGGTCCCAAACTCATCTGAACGAGAAATCGCTCTCCCGCATCATTCCCAAACAGCGCCCTACCCCAACCGACATCCACGTGCTATATTGGTAGTGGGCTAGGGTTCTATGATCGCGGTGGAAAGAAATGGCTGGGGACATCAACGCCATAGGCATTCTCATCGTACCGGTCGCGACCGCATTCCTCGTTGTGAAGTTCGGTCGGCTGCCGAGGCACCCTCGTGTCGTCCTGATCGCTATCGTCTTGCCTTTCGTCGTCGCTGACGTGTCCGTCAACCTTGCGTCGATGCGCGCCCTCGATCTCCGTGAGAGATCGCCGGACCCTCAATGCCTCGTCCCCTGCATCTGCCTGGGGCTCATCATGATGTTCGTGCGTCCCACGTGCACCCGGCTTTGGGCTGCTATCGGCGCCATCGCCGCCGCATTCGCTCTCAGTCATCACTATCTTGAGCTGGTTGACACTGACGAGTACACAGGCGACCCCTTTCGCGTCCTTTCGCGAAACGACGCCCTGGAGAGACTTAAGCTTCGCGTCCTCGGAGAAATTCTGTCCGATTTACCACATCCGGACACCACCTCCTATCCCGAAGGTTGGCTTTCCGAATCCAGAATCGCGACGCTTCATCTGCGTCAACATCCAAAGACCCTGACGATCTATCAGGAAGAGTACGTCGTGGACTTCGCCATCAAATCATACGACGTCCTCCGCCTCTGGCACACATCCATCACCAGCCTCTACCGCACAAAACCTAAGACGTTGGAAATCTGGTACCCCGGCGGCGCCATCAAGAACTCCATCGACCGCCTCGAGTTCAGGGAAAGAGAATCCCGCCGAGAGCCCCGAGCCAGGCACAGAAAAGCTCAGCGCTATGCCCAACACCTCAAACCACCCCATCAAGATCTGGCTCCGAAAGGGATCCCTGCCACAACCCCGGTTGTCGCCCCGAAAACCCCGGACGCCCATCGTGGCACACTCGGCCAGCGATTTCCAAAGCCCTGAAAGGGCCCCTTAAGATAGCCCAACGCGCAGCCCCGCGTGGGCAGATCGCATCCCACCATCCAGCCCTGAAGGCGCGCCTCAACGACGTGCTGCTGCACAACTCCATTGACAAATGGCAGGAAATATGGTACATAAAGGACATATATGAGATCTCGGGAATGGCGCCCTACTGGAACTCAGCCCCGGAAAAACAGGGGCATTCCAATAGGCCCTCTCGTCGAGAAACGACTGGAAAATACTGGAATCTCAAGGCGTTTTTGGGTTTAAAGAAAGGAATATAATGGTCTGACTACGAGGCAGTTACGGTGAAAAAACGTGCACAAATCGCACGAAAATCGAATTGAAACGCACTGCATGTGTCTTCCCGGAAGGCGACTGAACCCAAACGGCAGTAATCTTACAGCCAGGGGAGGTGTTTCTCATGTTCACCAGAAACGTCTGTTTCCTTTTGCTTCTCGGACTCTCCCTGACGCCCGGGCCGGATTGCGCACAGGCACAGAACATGGTGTGGCTCGGCCGGCCGATCCCGGAGACGGCCATACCCGCAGATGAAGCCTCAACTCTGTTCCGTGAGCTTGTCCTGCCTGAAGTCTCCGGCAAAGAACTCGCCAAGCATACTCAAGCCTTCAACCTCCGCTGGGAAGGCCACCTTGCGGAACGAGAGAACATGGCCTCGGCTCTGACTGAACTGGCCGCCGAGTACGAGAAGAAGCAACAATTCGCCAAGGCCCTCGCCCTCTGCGAGAAGGTCTGGGAGGTTTTCCCCGAGCAACAGGACCTCATCGGCAAAATCAAACGTGACCGCGCTCTCGGAGAAGTGGAGATTGACCTCTCCACACCCCAATCCGCCTTCACAAGTCTCAAGCGAGCGCTACTGACCTACAAACTCACCGCCGCCACCTTCGGACTGGTCGAGCCGAGCACCGTCCTCTACCAGCCATCTCGTCCCAGAGAGCGCCACGAGGACGATGACATTCTGGAGAATCTGAAACGCCGCATCGAACAGCACAAGGAGGAAGTCGAGAAAGGGATTTTGCCTGATGGACTCGAGCCTACTCCGTTCCCTTCCCTCGCGGATTTGCCTGCTGAACCTGAGCCTCCTCCGTTCCATACTTCCGCAGAATACCTCATGGACGCTCATCTCGTTGATTTCTATGTGGAGGACACGACTCCCGCCCAAGCTTTGGAGAAGCTCCTCAAGCTCTCATCCATCCCCTTCGTTTTTACGCACGCCGCCCGTACATACGTAAAGGAGCTAAGCACGGGGGACCAGAAAGGTGCCACAAACGTCCGCATGAATCTGAAGGGCGTGCCAGTAGACGAGGCTCTGCTCTATCTCCTGAGGAACCACTTGCCAGAACTGGACTACTTTCAGGGGCCTTTCGCCGCGCACATTTACAATAGAGACCGTGACAGGACGGAGCCTTTCTTCACGCTCGTGAGGCAAAACGGACCCGGGGTCAGGTCACCCGACAGAATGAAATCATTCGCCGACGATTTCCCGGATGACTCCTCGGAGTCCTTCGCCGAGTTTATGGTGCAAGCAATGGGTTTGGAGCAGCTCCCAGAGGGGTGGCTGGTCTACGGGAGTGCAGGCGCAGAAATCGAGGTTATTACCGGGCCGAGATGCTTGCATGACGTTGTTGGCTTCCCAGGATTTAAGCGTTACTCTGGACGCGTACTGCCTCTATTCCGCTGCCTCATGCCCTATCCCTTTCCGCAAAACCCTGGTGAGCGCTATGACGAGCCGAAAGAGAGATACCTCTGCCATTATCAGGTTGACTGGCAGGACTACCGGATGCAGGGCTTCCTCAACGACCGGGGCACAATCGTCATGCTGCTTCGCTCCAAGCTCGTCAAGGCAGAACAACGTGTTCCCAATCGCTACATCCCCGAGTTCGATGTACCGGAGCGCACCATTAGCCTCACTTCCCGCCTGGGTCTCTGGTTCGACGGCAAAGCATATCGCTTTCTGCTCTTCGATTCCGAAGAAGACCGCGAGCGGTGGCTGAAGGGCGGGGATTGGCTCGACATGCCGAGCGATATTGATAACTACGACTGGGAAAGCGAAGAGGAATTGCAGGATCAGCCAACCCTGACTTCACAAAGCCCGCCGAGGAATCCTCGGTCTCTGATGGCAAGTGCATCGTGCTCCCCGCCCCTCGCTCATTCGAGAGAGTTGAACACTTTGCGGATCTTCACGCGCACAAAATGATAGCGACTTGGCTCAGGAACTAACGCATGCTCCGATGCGTTTTCGCAGGTACCAGCCAGTTGTCGCCAGCTACACCACGTCTGAAGTCTTTTCCGCTCATCGCTCTTTGGGATAGTCTGAGGAAAAGGTTTAGAGCGCCGGCCAAGTTGTGATACCGTACCAGCAGTTGCTGTCAGGGGAATAAGGGAGGGCAACTATTCAGATACCTTTCGCGGGGGACAGGTCACTTCGCGTGCATGGGGGCAGGCAAAGCTTCTTGGTGAGACGTTACGAGCTATCGAGTGACGGGAGGAATATCAAACACCTGCCTCGCTTCGTAATCGATGGCCGCCTCGACGA
>JABMQX010000844.1 GCA_013203085.1 bacterium
CAGCCTGATTGAGCTGGCTTCTTGCCTGCTCGTAAAGGCGGGCTTTAATGAAAGCAAGCCCGATGTTGTAGTAACAGCTCTCGTCGTCGGGGTCAATTTCGATGGCTCGGACAAACTCTTTGATGGCGCTGTCGAAATCGCCCTGCGAATCGTAGAGAACGCCCAGATTGAAGTGCGCTTCCTTCGAATCAGGCCTTATTTCCAGAACCTTTTTCAAGTTCTCTTCTGCTTTCTCGAACTCCTCCTTTTTGAGCATCACAATGCCAAGCCCCAGCAGCGCCTCATAGCTCCGGAGGTTGACGGCGAGAGCCTTCTGGTAATACTCGACCGCTTTCTCGTTTTCTCCGCATTCCCAGGCGGCATTCCCCGCCCCCACCAGCGCCTTCTCCCCGCCCTGGCGGGGCTGAGCCTTCAGGACGTTCTCGTACTCGCTGAGCGCCTCACTCGGCTTCTTCATTTTCGAGTAGATGCCTGCGATAGCCAGAGAAATTCTTACGTCGTGCGGCGAAAGGTTCTTCGCCTTCTGATACGCCTCGAGAGCTTTTTCGTACTTATTGCTCGCAGCGTAGGAGGCGCCGAGGTTGACCGAAGCCTGCGCCGACTTGGGATTGATTTCGTGGGCTCGCGTGTACTTCTCAGCCGCCAGCTCGTATTCCCCCCTGCGATAATGAATGTTCCCGCAAAGAAGGAAAGCCTGCGCGAATTTCGGATTCCCCTTGACTGCCTCCTCGAGTTCCTTCAGAGCTTTCCGCTGATACTCGATCGCTTCCTCCTTCTTCGTAGTTTTCATCAACCCCTTCTCGAAGAGCAATTCCGCCAGATAATAACGGCTGAACCAATTGTATCTGTGTTTCGGATACGCCTCCGCCAGCCCTTTCTTGCAAGCTGAGAAGTATTTCGCTGCCTCGTCATTTTTCCGGAGAACGCGGTGGGAATACCCTATCCGAAACAGCATGAGCGGGTCGTTGCATCCCTTTTTTGTCGCTTCCCCGTAGATGGCGAGCGCTTCTTTGTACTTGCCCTGACCGTAGGCGAGATGCCCATCCCTGATCAGCCAGTTCCAGCGAAAATCTTCGTATGGTGAGTTGAGATAATCTTCCCATTCCCCGCCGTCTGCGGATAGAAAGCTCCACAGCACCATAAAACCGAGCAATGCCATCCCTGCTGCCTTCATGTTACCCATTTTCTCCTCGCCTCCATCACTGCGCGTCCTCGAGCGCTACCCTGAAATCTCCTCAATGATTCGCTCAAGAGCTTCTTTCGGATCATCGTTCGCGGTCACCGGCCTCCCGATGACGATGTAATCGGCCCCTGCCCGGAGGGCTTCAGCCGGAGTGGTCACCCTTTTTTGGTCTCCCTTTGCAGCCCAGCGGGGCCGGATGCCCGGCGTCACGATGAGGAAATCCGACCCCACGTTCCGGCGGATGACCTCGATTTCCTTAGCTGACGCAACGACTCCATCCAGTCCTGACCTCGCCGCAAGATTCGCCAGATGGACAACCTGTCTCTCCACCTCTCGACGGCATCCAATGTCCTCTGCCAGAATGACTTCGTCAATGCTCGTCAGGACAGTAACCGCCAGCACCTTCGGACTCTCTCCACTGCCGGTTATCCTCGCCGCTTCCACGGCAGCCCTCATCATTTCCGCCCCGCCGAATGCGTGAACATTGAGCATTTTCACTCCCAACGCCACCGCAGCCGTCACAGCCCTCGAAACCGTGTTTGGAATGTCGTGAAACTTCAAATCGAGAAACACTTCTTTCCCACGTGTCTTGACGAGTTCCACGGCAGCCGGCCCGCATCTCGTGAAAAGCTCGGAACCTATCTTATAGACTGCCGCTCGCTCTCCTGTCGCCTCCACTACTTTCTCCGCGTCGTCGAGAGTCCCCACATCAAGAGCGATGATGACTCTTTCCTCAGGCCGAATTCCGTGCATATTTGAAAAGCCTCCCTTGCTTAGCGTAGAGTAGATATTACGTCCGCTGTCTCTTCGTTCAATATACTACGGCCGGCAAACGGGCACAATAACTCTCTTCCGAAACAAAGCGAGGGCGTCCATGAGTCCCGCCTCCGGCGGGATGCCACAAGGGTGTGGTCCCGCTTCTGTTATGCACTCCCCCTCTGTGTCTTAGCGTTTCTGCGTCAAGCTCTCTCACCCTCCCTTCCTTGCCACGGAAAGGCGGCCACACCCGGAGGAAGGGGTGTGGCTCTATTTGAGTGGCGGAGTTTGCGCCGGACCCAGCCCGTGCTGGAATCTCGACCCCGTCCCTATGCCCCCCTTTACGAAGAGGAGAAAACGCGGGGCTGTTCGACCTCGCCTTGAGGAATCTTTGGAGTTGTGAGGCGCTTATGTCGCCCTTTCAGGGCTCATGATTCTCCAACCGGGGCTTTTTCTCGGGGCGTTGCCCCGAGCTTTATTAAGTCTGGCCTTACAGGG
This sequence comes from bacterium, assembly GCA_013203085.1. Taxonomy (GTDB): domain Bacteria; phylum Auribacterota; class JABMQX01; order JABMQX01; family JABMQX01; genus JABMQX01. Next base: position 2,438 of record JABMQX010000844.1, read on the forward strand.
CGACCCGAAAGCAATCTTCAGCCCCGAAAGGGCGCAATACTCCAGCCCAAGGCAACGCCCTGGGAATAGCATGTGACCAAATGTAAAAGCCCTGAAGGGGCGTGATAAGTCGCTCCCAATATGCCGTTCTCCAAGGACA
>JABMQX010000845.1 GCA_013203085.1 bacterium
CTTCTTCTCTTCCGCCTCCTTCTTCTTCGCCTCTTCTCTCTCCACCGGGTCGAGCGGATCGAATTCCTCTTTCGTCAGGGGAAGGAGATAGACCTGCGAATCTCCTTTGCGATTGGAAACGAACAATATCTTCTTCCCGTCCGGGGTGAAAACAGGGCTCTGGTCATCGAGGGGGTCTTCGGTCAGACGGTGCTCCTTACCGTCCTCGACATTTGCCACATAAACATCGTCGGCGTATGTGATTTGCTCCGTCACGTATGCGATCCATTTGCCGTCCGGAGACCACGTGGCGTCCCTGATTAGACCGTGTCCTGCCGTGGCGACTCGCCGGGTTGTTTTATCACCCACATCGTAGGAGAAAAGGCTCCGCTTAGCACAATAGGCGAGCTTTTTCCCGTCAGGTGCCCAAAGCAACTGAAACCGACGCGCCCAAACGTACGCGTAGGTCATGGATTCTTCCGGATAGATCATTTCTCGTTCGCCGCCGCCGGAGGGAACCACGTAAATCCTATCCTCCGCCGTTTCGTCGGAGAGGAACACTATCTTTTTCCCGTCGGGCGAGTAAACGGGATAGCGATCACGGTGGGCCGACTCCGTGAGGCGGACGATGTCGCCCTTCTCCACCGGAACTGTGAATATCTCCCCGTGAACCGAGACTACAACCCGCTTTCCGTCTGGGGAAACGCCATACTGATCCGCCGAACCGCTGTACCTCGGAAAGGTAACAGGATTGTCCTTCGTGTCAGAGGTGAACCGCAGGGGAACCTCCTCCGGCTCCGCCTCGCCCACCTTGAGTTTCCAGAGACGAAAGTCGCACTCGTACATGATTACTTCCCCGTCGTTCGAAATGGACGGATACTTCAAGCCTATTCCCTTGTGAAACGTCACCTGGACCGGTTCACCGTCCCCATCGCTTGCAGCATCAGCCGGAAACTTCCAGAGATTCATCGTCCCGTTCCTGTCAGAGGCGAAGTATATCTCGCCCGTCGCTGCCCACAAGGGCCAGGCATCGTGACCCTCGAAATCGGTCAACCGCCGGAAAGACTTCTCCTTCAGGTCCATCACCCAGACGTCTGCGTTCGAGCTTCCGCGATAATGCTTCCGCCAGGTCCGGAAGCTTCGCCGGTTGAACACAAATTTTTTTCCATCCGGCGAGAAGGTTCCCCAGCGGCCCATCCCACAACCGAGCGGCCTTGGCATCTCGGCCTTTACCGAAACCTTGAAAAGCCCCGACCTCCATCCGGCGCTGCGCCCGCCGCAGAAAACGATCTCCGAACCGTCCGGCGCCCAGCATACAGCCAAGTCGTTGAGCGAGTACGTCGTCAGCCGCTTGGGCGTCCCGCCTTCAGCGGGGATAACGAAAACGTCGTAGCTTCCGAACCGCTTGCTGGAAAACGCGACCGTTTGTCCGTCCGGCGAAAAACGGGGATACAGCTCCCTTGCCACGTGTACCGTCAATCGCCGCAATCCCGTGCCGTCCTCGGCTACAATCCACAAATCCCCAAGATAACTGAACACAATCTCGCCATCGTGATAATGCGGGTGCCGCAGGATACGAGCCTCCTCCCCGCCAGCGCAAAAGTTGAAGTGCCCCACGACCAAAATGCACAGACTGATAAACAAACGCTTCATCATTACCCCCTTGTGTTTCTTCTGACAGGATGAACCGGATGTAGGAAGTCCGGACTATCCTGTTATCCCGTCGAAAGTTCCTTCGGAGTGCATGAGCATCGGCTGAATCCCGCGTCTCGCGGGATTCCCGATCTCTTCCTCCGGAAACCTCAAAATATCACACAAAATAGCAGCGTCAGACCACCAATGGCAAGTGCTGATTCTCAAGAAAGAGTCGCAACGCGCTCGGGAAGGGCAAAAAGAGGATTGCCGCGTCTGTGCATCCATCCTTTTGGCGCCGCTGGCGCCACTTTGCGAGAAGTCTCCTCCATCCCGTTTCTCTCGCCAAGACGCGGAGACGCCAAGCATCAGTCAGTTCGCCTCCACATCGCGCTGCTCTTGCTGGCATTATTGAGGGTCCATTACGGTTACATCCCTTTTCCTGCTTTTGGGGATAACCTTGAGCCGCTCGATGTTCCCTCGGCAATCTCGTTGAAACGTGGAGCCGTTCGGTGATATAGTCCGGTTCGCAATTCCTGAGTGCTTTTTGCGTGAGGCTTGCTTTCAGCGGAGGATTGAATGCCAGACATCAGCACGAAATATGTTGGACTAACACTGCGGTCACCGATCATCGCCGGTTCGGCGGGAATCACAAAAGACGCAGAGAGGATTCAGCGCGCTGAAGATAACGGCGCCGGCGCCGCGGTTATGAAATCTCTTTTCGAGGTGGAGGTGAGCCGCACTTCACCGACGCCGCGATTCAAGGTGCTTCGGCACGACCTTAACCGGCATCGCACATTCACGCTCTATTCTTACGAGCAAGCCAGCGAGTGGGGGCCGGAAGAGCATGCCGAAGAGGTTCGCCGCATCAAACAGAAAGTCAGCATTCCACTCATCGTCAGCGTAGCGTGCATTACCGAGGGCGCCTGGGAAAGCTACTCGAAGATGATGGAGGAAGCGGGCGCCGATGCCCTTGAACTGAACGTGTCCTGCCCCCACGGATCAATCACCTTCTACGGTGGAGAAATCGAAAAGAGCATCATCAACGCCGTGCGCATCGTCCGCGAGAGCGTTCGCATCCCGATCATCGCAAAACTCAGCCCGCAGCTTACTTCTCCGCTGGGAATCGTCGGAGAACTTGAAAGAATCGGCGTGGACGGTGTAACAATCTTCAATCGCATGACAGGCATCGAGATTGACCTCGAGTCCGAGTTCCCCATCATGCACGGCTCTTACGCAGGGCACGGCGGACCGTGGGCGGTCCAATACCCACTCCGCTGGATAAGCGAGATCTCCCCTCAAGTAAGCATAGACATTAGCTCCTCCGGCGGGGTGAGCTCGGGGGAGGACGTGGTCAAGTATATTCTCGTCGGGGCGACAACCGTCCAGACTTGCACCGCCATCGTCATGAAGGGATACGAGATCATCAGGGAGCAGAGTCGAGGGCTCGAGACGTTCATGGAGAGAAAGGGTTACGCCACGCTCGATGATTTTCGGGGGAAAGTCTGCTCGCGAATCCTCGATGGCAAAAGCGTTGACCGCCGCCAGAAGGTCAAAGCGAAGATCGTTCGGAAGATCGCGCCATGTGAAGCGGGCTGCCCGATCGGAAGCGGCGCGCAGGGATACATCAACATGATCGCTGCCGGTCGCTTCGCCGAAGCCGTGGAAATCATCCGCGACAAAAATCCCCTTCCGGAAACCTGCGGACGGGTCTGTGGCCGACTTTGCCGGGAAAAATGCACGCGGGTGTTAATTGACCAGCCTGTCGCCATCGCCGACTTGAAACGATTCGCTCTCGATTGGGAGAGAAAAGAAAACGACAGGATGACCGGATGTCAAGAATCGCGTGCATCCTGTTATCCCGTCAAAAAAGAAAAAATTGCCATCATCGGCGCCGGGCCCGCCGGCCTCACTGCAGCCTATAGCCTCGCCAGCGCGGGTTATCAGGTTGCAGTTTTCGATTCGCTTCCGGTTGCAGGGGGAATGCTTGCGGCGGGAATTCCAGCTTTCAGGCTGCCGAGAGACGTTCTGAATCGCGAGATCGAGGCAATTCAGAAAGCGGGCGTGGAGTTCAAGCTCGCGACGACCATAGGGAGAGACATCCCCTTCCACGATCTTATTCGAGGCGATTTCGCGGCAGTCTTTATCGCCACTGGGGCCTACAAAGAACAAACCCTCGATATCCCGGGCGAGGAACTCAAGGGGGTCATGCCGGCGCTCCCGTTTCTCAAGATGGTGAACATTGGCGGAAAAAGGCCGAACATGGGAAAAAGGGTAGTGGTCATCGGGGGCGGCGACAGCGCTCTGGACGCCACGAGGACCGCTCTTCGCCTCGGAGCCGAAGAGGCCTATATCCTCTATCGCCGCACGGCGAAGGAAATGCCCGCAGAAGGCAGTAGAGTTCGCGAGGC
>JABMQX010000846.1 GCA_013203085.1 bacterium
CGGCCGTAAGCTCGAAAACGTCGAAGTAATCGTCGAGGATGAGCCCTCGGAGAAAGTTTTGCGGGAACTTGGCGTTGGCCGCGGGTCGCTGCTCGGCCTGTACCACGGTGTTCCGTTGAAACGAAAAAGCATCTGGGCGGCGCCGACCTTGCCGGGGAGAATCTCCATTTACAGGATTCCAATCCTTGCCCTCTCCGCGACAAGGGAGGAGATTCGGCGGAGGATTCGGGCGGTGGTCATTCATGAAATTGGGCACCATTTCGGGTTGAGCGACAGGGACATGGCGTCTCTGGAGTCTGAGCTGCCCGGCGGAGAGAAAGTCTCGCCTCCTACCCGGCGACGTGGACGGGAACGATGAAGACATCCTATGGACGGAAGTGGTACGCTGAGGGCTTGAGGTTTGAGTGTCAGAGGTGCGGAGCCTGCTGTGCCGGACAGCCGGGCTATGTGTGGGTAACACCTCCCGAGGCGGCAAGGATGGCGAGTTGGTTAGGGATGCCCCGCGTGGAGTTCGCCGGGAAATACCTCAGAAACGCCGGCAGCCACGACAGCCTTATCGAGCTGCCGGACGGGCGCTGCATTTTCTACGCCGATAAAAGGTGCACGATCTATCGCGTGCGGCCCGTGCAATGTCGGACATTCCCTTTTTGGCGGTCAATCATCGCTTCCCCCGAGGCGTGGAGGCGGTGCCAAGAGAAATGTCCCGGAATGGGGAAAGGAAGGCTGTACTCGGCTGCGGAGGTCGAGGAGATAGTCCGCTTATCCAGCGGCGAATCCAGCAGGCCCGAGTTGTATCCGCGATAGGAGGTTTGTGGAAACATTGTGGGCGAGAGAGTTCGGTAATCTGTTCGCAGGGCGTGCATGCGGCGGTTATCGTGCGGGCCCGGGCGGAGGTAGGTGACGAGGATGGAGTGTGACGATGTGCTTGTGCCCGTGGGGCAGGAGGCGAGAATCACAGCCCGACTGGGATTCGGACTCAGAAGGAGGATTGTGGCCTTCCGCGTTGACGGGGAGCAAATCGGCGAGGTCAAAGCTGGTTGGCGTGGCTGCGCTGCGGTGACGTTTACCCCTGGTCGGGAAAAGGAGTATCGCGTCGTAGCGACCCATCTCGGCGCCGATAGACGGCGAGCCGCTGTCGCCGAAGCCATCATCTTCTCGAGGAGCAGTCAGAAACAGACGATTATCCTCGATATTGACCGCACGCTCTCCGAGAGTTCTGCTTACGGGGCAACGTTTAAGAGGAACAAGTGGATTTCGCCTTTTGACGATGCGGTGGACGTGACAAGGAGGCTCGCCCGGAAATACGACCTCATCGTTATTACCGGCAGAAAAACGCACTTGCGGCACAAGACTGAGACGTGGTTGGCGCAGAAAGGATTTCCTCGGGCGCCGCTCTTCTTCTCCTCTTTCGTCAGAAATCCTTTCAATCACGAGCGGTTCAAGAGGGAGCTTATCGGCGAGTTGAAGGACGCCTGGGAGAATATCACCATAGGCATAGGGGATAAGGATTCGGACGCGAGAGCTTACCTTGCGAATGGCCTGAGGGCTATCATACTCAGGGAAAAAGGGCACTGTCCGCAGGGCGCCATCGCAGTCAGGAATTGGAGGAGCATCGGCGAGATGCTTCTGGACTGACAACAGGGCCTGAATTTCCCCCTTCGCGTATCAAAAGGCGCTCACCAGAGCCGCGAAGCCGGTCTCCTGTGTCAGCCGCGACAGCCCCATTTCAGCCTCCCGAGCTCCGGGAAAAATGGCCAGCAGGGTGGGGCCGCTGCCGCAGAGAACCGTCCCTACGCTGCCCACATCCTCGAGCTTTCCTTTCAATTTCCGCAGCTCTGGCGCTTCCCGGAAAGCCACTGTTTCAAGACCGTTAAATAGCGCCGAGCAGAGACCTTTCAAGTCCCCTTCCTCGATCGCCCGAAGCGTGTCATCCACCTCCGGACCGCAAAAATCCTCCCCATCCAGAGCACGGTATATTTCAGCCGTTTTCAGACGGCGATCCGGAGCGGCGAGAATCCCGGCGAAGCGAGGAGCATCCCGCAACTGTCTGACGACTTCTCCTTTTCCCGTGCAAAGGGCTGTCCCCCCTTCGACAAAAAATGGTGCGTCGCTGCCGAGCTCCCCCGCCAAGGCCTTCAGAACTTCCGGCGAAAGGCTCCTTCCGAAGAGCTCGTTCAAAGCCAGCAGGCAACACGCTCCGTCGCTGCTTCCCCCTCCCAGTCCCGCCGCAATGGGAGTCCTTTTCCGAAGCTCCAGACGCAGTCCACCTCTTCCGTATCCCCTGCTCAAAAACAGGTCCGCCGCCTTGAACACCAGATTCTGCTCAGGATTCCCTGCAAGCTCCGGCTCGGAACAAGTCAGTCTCACCCCGGACACTTTTTTCCGGACCTTCAACTCATCGAACAACGTCACCGTTTGCATCACGTTTTGCACTTCGTGGTACCCGTCGCTCCGTTTTCCCACGACCTTCAGAAAGAGGTTGACCTTCGCGGGACACCGAATATGCAGCGATTCGTCCATCCTGTTCAGGATCAATCGGTCAACGAATCTCATGCCTATTTCCTCTGAGTTGGCGTGCCGTATCGGAACGAGTCTCCGCTCTTTTCCCCTTTGCGTCTTCGCGCCTTTGCGACCACGCCTTCGGCGTGGCTCTCTCGCTTCGGGGACGCGTACCCCAACTTCACAATGGCCAGGATGAGCAGGATGGAGCCGAATATGATGACCTCGCGAGCCAGAACGCCCACATTGTACAGGCTGAATATCTCTCCATAAGTGTCTTTGTGCAGGTTGAGAAAGATGTCCACCGGAATCTTGAAGCTCCTTCGCACGAAAGGCCACAGAAAAGGCACGCCGATTGGCGGTCGAAAGTCCTTCCCCACCATATCGAGAAAAACGTGCGACGCTAAGCAAAGGAAAATCACCGCCGAATAGCGCAAGCTCCGCGGGTTCCGAAGAGCTTTCAGCACCCCGAACGCTCCCCCCGATACAATAACCGCGAACAGCAATGTGTGCGTCATGTGGCGGTGAATGTGGTTTGCGATGTCGAGCCTCCCAAACAACGCCGGGACGAAATCTATATCGGCCAACGCGGCAAAAAGAACGCAAACCGCAAGCCACTTCCACGATTTCAGAAGGTCCTTCCCCTTCGTGGAGAGGGCATAGATGATCGCCCCTGCTAAACTGTGTCCAATGGGAGTCGGCATATCCTCCTGCCTTTCATATGACGCATACGCCGATGCTAATCTCTGAGACAAGCAGCCTCATTCAACCCGGACCCTGTAAAACCTCGCTGGTAACGACAACCCCTCGGGGTCAGTCTGTCCGAGCGTTCCGCCGGTCCCATTCCGGGGCTGCCCCAGTGGTATCCATTCCGACCCCATCCGGTCCTGATAATAGACCTGATACTTCTTCCCGGCTATCGTTTGCCAGCTCATCGTCACCCACCGATCGCTCCCCACACCATCAATGAGGATGGTTCCTATCGCGAAAAAAGACTCCTTGTCAGTGGGGTCGGTGCCCGCGAGAACCTCCTGGCGGTCGTTCTGACCATCGCCGTCGGTGTCTGCGAGGAGCGGGTTTGTTCCGTTATGATACTCCTCGCTGTTGGTCAAGCCCTCCCCGTCCGGATCGCCCTCTGAACCATTCTGTCCCGTCGCATCTTGCGCATCGAGCAACATTTCGTCTTCCCACCAGTTCGGCAGACCATCTGCGTCGCTATCCAACCAGACCCTCAATGGGAAATAGCAGTTCGTGTTATTTTCCTCCGAGGCTTCCTGCACCTCTTCCTCTGCATCTGCGACCGCGCATATATAGTAGCTTCGCTCCGCAATCACCCCGGGCAGAGAGACCAGCACTTTCGCTTGATATGTTTTATCCCCATTCAGCAACGGAATGACGTCCTCCCCCAGAAGCCTGTCCTTCGAGTCAATCCTCGAATCGAAGGATAGATAGAACTCCAGCCGGCAGGTGCCCGTTACCCACATTCCCGTGTTCTTGACCGTCGCCGAAAGCTCGACCCTCTCGTGTTCCATCGCCGATGATGGCCCGTGAACCTCGAGCACCGTCAGGTCTCCCTTCTTCGGGTAGATGAAGGTTATCCCCGCCATATCCCCTTCCCCCAGCTCTCTCTTCATTTCTCCGTTGGAAAGATAGCCGTACATCACTTGCTCGGAATGCAAGGCGCTAACGTGGTCGAGGGAGAGAGTGTGCCCCACCTCGTGAAGGAGCACAGTATGCACGTCAAACGCTGTGAAGGGCGTCGGCGTTGCCACGGACCAGCTCTTGCTTCTGTCGAGTGCGATATCCGCCTCGAGGAGGTCGCTTCCAGACGTCCAGTACGCCGTAACGCCGAGAGCCGTCCCCAGGTTCTCGTTCGTCCACCCCGCTATATTTCGCCCGTCGGGGATGTCCAGGTTTGGGCGATAAGCAGCCGTCTCACCGCGGTAGCGGAAACTCATATAGCTGCTTGGCACGTCCTCCCATTTCTGGAGCGCCCCTCTCACGGCGTTGACATAGTCGCTCATGGAAATCCCTGTTGGCGGCGCCAGACCTATGTACACGTAATAGGGCACAGGGATGTCCTCATCCTGCCATTTGTACCCTGAGTACTCGTACCCTTCAGAGCCCCAGGAGGGCGCAATTACAGCTCCAACGAGAACAAAAGCGATTCCCAGCGCTATCGCCTTTGCGATCCGATTTCGGATTTGCGATTTCGGATTTCGGAATCCGCAATCCGCATTCCGCAAGCGGCAAAGCATCTTCCCCATCTTATTCTCAGTCATCCTTCCCTACGGGCATCATTTCCGCGAACCTTTCCTGCCTTGAATCTCCGCAATCACCGAGGCGAATTCCTCAATACAGATTGTCTCCGCCTCGCCGAGGTTTTTTAGTTTGCCGATCCCCGCTTTTCGCGCGAGGTACCTGCGAAATTTGCTGAGCCGGTCCACAACGAGTTTTCGTCCGGTAGCAGCTTCGGTGATGACCTTGAACTTCCCCTGAATCCATCCCACAATCGGGCAGAACAGGTCCGGGTCATTCCGCACGAAGACTATTGCTTCCTCTCCAACTGTGAACCTCGGAACTCCCGGAATGATTTGCCGCAGCTCCTCTCCCGGCGCCTCCCCTCCCGGCAACTCGATGTCGAGCTTCTCACCCTCCAGGGAGCCGAGAAGCACTCTTTGCACCTCCAATGTAACACGGGTACGGATTCGGCTGTGCGCATCGTTCCATCCCGATTCCACAGACTCGACTCTTGCCAGGACGACCAGGTCTGAAATCTCCGTAAGATGCTCCATTTCGAGAAACTTCAGCACCGTCCCTTCCCCGCTGCGAGGCGCAAGCACCAGAAGAAGTGCCGCCACAACGAAGAAACTCGCTTTCGAGAACCTGCTCATCGTCATCCTTTGCGACTTCTCGCCTTTCTTTGCGCCTTTGCGCCTTTGCGACCACGCCCTCGGCGTGGCTCTTCCGTCTTCTCTCGCCAAGACGCTAAGACCCCAAGAGGATGCCATGCGTCTCATTACTCACCTTTTCGAATAGCCTCAAAAAGCTCTCGGAAGCACCGAGCGCTGCCAGAAGCGCTATTCTCACCGACCTTTTCGCCCTTCTCGAGCGCGTTGTACGCCTTGATAAACGAGCCGAAACCGCACCATGTCGTCTGCACCATGCCCATTCCTCTGGCGGCAACCGCTTTGTCTTTGTCCTTACGGATGGCGCGGACATGCTCGAGCTGAGCCAGCGCCACCGACGAGTTTTTCCACGGGCAGGCAACAACTCCAAACCCTTCCTCCGCGAAGAAGCGGGGTGTCTCGTACGCCTTCCCGTAATGCCAGTCGCATATAATGATGTCCTTCGGCGCCTTGTCAACGGCGGGGTGTGTGCCGTTCTCGCTCGCATCCCATTTTCCTATTCCAGTCTTTTTGCCGTCAATGAACCTGTCGCCCCACATCCACATCCGGCATCCTATCTTCTTCAAATGATCGCGAAGAACCTGCACCTCGCCTGCGAACAACTCCGCCGCGTTCTTTCCACCGCATCGAGGGCAGTCCTTGTCCCCTATGATGAACACCTCATCCATCCCCACGTGAAACGATTTCGCCTCGCACGCCTCCGCCAGTTCGTCAATCAGGTCAAACAAAACCTTGTGAACCTCCGGGTGGAGGGGGCAGTAGCTACGGCAGTAGATGCCTTTATTCTCCGGATACTTTCCCGGAGTCTCGTCAAACTCAGGGTGGTTCCTCAAAAACGCAGCCGTACGCCTTCCCCAGGACTGGTGTCCCAAACAGTTTATCTGGGGGATCAGCTCGATACCCGCCTTCCGGCACGCCTTCACGATTTGCCGCACCTCCTTCTTCCCCAATGCCAGAGGATTCGCAAACTCCGGCCGCGATTTGTAATCGTAGCTGTAGTTGAACTCCAGAATGAGCGTGTTCACTCCCTCTTTCGGAAGCACCTTTTTAATGAATTCAATGCAAGCCGGAAGGTCCCTTTTCGAGGGAGCGGAGAAATGTATCCCCCGCACGGGCAAAGCTCCACCCGCATCCTCCGATCCAACTTCACCCACAGCGAATACAGCTATCAGCAAAAAGGCACACGAGATAACGAATCTTGTCATGAGTCTCCTCCCGTCCTCTAACTCAGCCTGTTTCCCAAAGGGATAGGATTTGTGCAGTCATCCCTTGTGTCATCTTCCATACTACAGTAGCACGGCTACCGCCCTTCACGCAAACAGTCCCTCGCGTGTGTGGCTCCATTTCCGTGGCATCCATGACGCCTGGTTTTGAACCTCTCCCTCGCCGTGTTCACGCCGTGATTCTGTTCAACCTCCCGCCTTATCGCACGACGGAAGTCGCCACAGTTTTCTTGTCGCCGGCCTTCAGCCGGTGCGGATCTTAGCCCCCGGCTTTAGTCGAGCTTCTCGACCACCGAATTCATCCCAGATCCTGCCAATCAAATGTAGCCGCGCCCCCACACGACAAGAGGTTGAAGGTTTCGGGGATTAGGGTTATCCTCTTGGCGCCAAAACCCGGGCATCGGAGTGTGCAGATGTTTACCTGGAGAACTTCGGCGCCTCCCTAACTCTCCGGTGCCGAGGGCACTCTTATATTGCAGAAGGCGAGCGGCGGACACAAAAGAGGCAGCGGGCTGCTGGGCTACGAATTGCGCGCGGCCATTCAGCCCACCATTGCGTGGAGAGATATTGTCCCTTTAGCCCCAAGATTTTTTTTGGCGGGGGACACAAGGAATCGAGAATGTATCTCTCTTTCTATGAATTATTCAGGCCAGTACTCATTTAACCCTTGAAGTTCCACAAATCGCACCAAATACGTCGTGAAAACCGTTTTCAGCTCCTTTCCTGTTCACATTTCATCGCGTTTCACGCTTCATCTTTGAAGCGATCGAGCCCAGTGAGCGACGTTCTTCAGGACAGGAGCGGGATCCGAGTAGGCATCGCAAAGGAGCTTGTGATAGAGACACTCTTCCGGCGATCGCAATCGCGCCTCCGGATGGAGCGCGGAGTAGTGCCTTGCTTCAGCCGCAGCCATCAGTCCCTCGAGCGCCTCGGTCAACAGGTCCACGGTGCCGCTGCCCTCGTCGAACTGCTCCTTCTCCCGCCAGATGATCTCTACGGGCAGGAGGTCCTCGCAGGCCTTACGCAGCACCCACTTCTCGACGGGCCTCGCGCCACCATTCCTGTAGAGCTTGAGGTCCGGCGGGATCGTCTGTGCGAGTTCGATCATCTCCACGTCGAGGAACGGCACGCGCCCCTCAACCGAGTGGGCCATTGTCATGCGATCGACCCGCTGGAGGTTGATGTTGTGGAGGGACCGGACCGACCGGCGCAGCTCGCGGTGAAGGAGGAGCGGGTCCTTGTAGCCGAGGTAGTACCGGTATCCGGCGAAGAGCTCGTCCGCTCCCTCGCCGGTGAGGATAACCTTCACATCGCGGGATGCAAGATGCGCAGTGAAGTAGCAGGGGATGGCGCTCCGCACGAGATCCTGGTCGAAGGACTCCAACTGGTAAATGATCTCTCGCAGCTTCCGGACCACCTTCGCAGGCTCCAGGAGGTACTCGTGGTGCACGGTATCGAGGTGCCGCGCCACCGTCCGGGCCGCCTGCAGATCGCGGCTGCCTTCGATCCCCACCGAGAAGGTGTGCAACTCTTTGACGTGGGGTCGGGCCAGTGCAGCGATGATGCTGCTGTCGAGGCCGCCTGAGAGAAAGGCTCCCACCGGGACGTCGCTCATGAGGCGTTTCGCCACAGATCGTTCCAGCGTCTCGCGGACGAGGCTGATGTGCTCCGCCGCCGTCCTGGGCGTGGGATTCCGGTTCGGCACTTCGTAGTAGGACCGGATCCCGGCCCGCGAGTGGAACCAGGAGCCAGGGGGGAACTCCTTGATATCGTCGCAAAACCCGACAAGGGCCTTGATCTCGGAGGCAAACAGGATGGTTCCGTTCCGCCAGCCGAAGTAGAGAGGCTTGATGCCGACCGGATCCCGCGCGAGGAACAGGTTCTCTCTATCGGCGATGGCAAGTGCGAACATCCCGTCGAGTTGGCGAGCAGACTCGAGGCCCTTTTCAGTATAGAGGTGAAGAGCCGCCTCGCTGTCGCTTCTGGTCAGGAATGCATGCCGGTTTTCCAGGCGGGAGCGCAGGAACGGAAAGTTGTAGATCTCTCCATTGGCCACAATGGCGCGTGTGCCCTCCTCTGTCCGGATCGGCTGGTCGCCCCCGGCGGGATCCATGATGGCCAGCCGCCGGTGTCCCAAGACGCCCGAGTTATCAGACTGCACAAGCATGCCCTGCCCGTCGGGGCCGCGGTGGCCCACCCGGAGCAGCATCTCGCGGACGGCTTCCTCGTCGCGCTCACCCCAGATGCCGGCGATACCACACACGCCTCTTACTTCTCCTTTCTCAGCAGGCCGTGACTTTCGAGAAGCTCGCGGGCGACCTCGCGGGGCTGGCGCTTCTTCCCATCCACCTCGAAGTTGAGCCGCTGCATGGTCGCGTCGTCCAGGAGATCAGCCAGCAGCCCCAGGACCTGGCGGAGTTCCGGATGCGCATCCAGCACTTCGCTGCGAACTACGGGCGCCGCGTGGTAGGGAGGAAAGAAGCCGCGGTCGTCACTCAGCGGCTGGAGGTCCAAAGCCGCGATGCGCCCATCGGTGGC
>JABMQX010000847.1 GCA_013203085.1 bacterium
CCTCAAGTGCGACGGCCGGCATACCGCGTCAATTCATCACGTCTGTATTCGCGAAAATCAGCCACCGACCGCCAAGTAGACAGGTCGAACCAGTGCTTTGACTACGACTCCGAATACCCGCGCGAGCGCGGGCATCCGGAGCGGGTCATGCTGACGGCATGTCTTAATCACAAACACCTTCATCGTTGGCAACGAAGGCGGCGAGCTGCGGGATTGCCACGGCACAATAGTCAACTGCATCATCTGGGGAAACGGAGGTGGCAGTCAACCTTCAGAGTGCAGCGTGCCCAGGTACTCGTGCATCGAAGGCTGGATCGGAGAAGGCCAGGGAACCATTGCTGAGGATCCGAGATTCGTTGACCCGGATGTTGGCTGTGTGAAGGGCGGTAGGAAACTGTGGCTGGTGGCGCACTAAAACCGCAGCACATTGCAGCCCATACTCAAACCTATCGGTGTCTCACTTGTAATCCTCACCATTGAGACTGCGGACCACAGATTTCTGCCACTTTTCTAACTCGGCTTTCATTGCGCTCGTCCGCCCTGAAAGCTGGGTGCTCAAGCCCCTCTTCTCTTCGGCGTCTTTGGCGAGATTGTACACTTCCAGCTTAATCCCTCCTTTGCTCTCGATCCGATGGAGTTTCCACGGCCAATCAAGCCACGCCGCATGACCAGGAAAGCGATCTTCGGGATACTTCTTGGTGATCTCGCCGGCGTTCAGGCGCAGACGGGAGGCGTCATCTATATCCTTGCCGGCTTTTTGTGCCTCCAACAACTCGGACATCAGTTTCTTACTTGGTGTGCTGATGCCGCCAACAGGGTAATCCCAGAAACCCATTGGCTTAGGTCGAAATTCCATCTTGTCGTCGATCAGCGAAACCAGGCTGATCCCGTCCAGTGGCGGTTGATTATCCAACCTCAACTCGACAATTTCCAAGAGCGTAGGATAGATGTCCGAGGTGTTGCTGGGAATATCCGTTATTCTGGGACGTGGGATACGGTCTGGCCACTCAAGAATGGCCGGCACACGCAGACCGCCTTCGTAAACTGTGCCCTTGTTGCCGCGTCCCCCCGTAGTCCCTTTGCCGGGCAGACCACCATTGTCGCTGCAATACCACAGGATTGTGTTTTCATGGATGCCGAGCCGGCGAAGCTCCTTGCGCAGCTTGCCAAAGGCTCTGTCCATGCCCGTAATTTCGCCATAGAAATGCTGCAGAGCTTTGGCGTGATCCTCGTAGATCGCACGATCTTGTTCTGCGGCGTGGTGCGGTCCGTGTGGAGAACCAAACCAGACGACGGCCAAGAATGGTTTGGGTGATCTGGCGTGCTTGCGAATGAACTCGATCGCCGCGTCAACCGTGAGCATGGAGCTTTCGCCCTGAGTCTGAACTGCAACACCTTCGCGGCTGAGAATAGGATCATTATCAAAGAAATTCGGCGCGGAGAACCATTCATCGAAGCCGCTTGCACCAGGATTGACAGGGCTGTCCTTGCACACAGAGCCGAGATGCCATTTTCCAAAGTGGCCTGTGATGTATCCCGCCTTTCTTAGGGCTTCAGCTATGGTGATCTCCTGTGGCCGAAGCGTGTGGCCCCATTTGAAGCATCCAAAGCGGTTCGGATGACGGCCGGTCATGACACTTCCGCGTGTTGGCGAACAGACCGGTGCAGCAGCATAGAACCGGTCAAAACGCAATGCTGACGCGGCCATGGCATCAAAATTCGGGGTCTTAAGCACAGGATGCCCGTTGTAGGCCATATCACCCCAGCCCTGGTCATCAGCCATGCATAGTATGATACTCGGCTTTCTTGATAAGGAGTCGCCGGAAGCTGATAGACCCCTCATTGTGGCAAGACCTGCCCCTACGCCAACTACCTTCAAGAATTGCCGACGATCCATCTGCATCAAACGTCTCCTTTCTCTATTTGGCTCGTGAATGCACGCTCCTGCACGTCCCGCTGCATCATAGATCAATTTACGCGGTCCACTGCGCCAACAGCGAGCACACTCTTCTCGGCTCTCAGCAGTTTGTCACCATACACCGGATGTTCAAGAACAAATCTGATCGGTACGGCCAAAGACGGTTTTTCATCAATATCTTCCATCGAACGCATACTGACGTCAAGGATAAGCAGAACCATGAAAGAGATCAACAAAGCGATCCAGTTCCCCATTCAACTTCACCAGCCCCTCCCTCTCCAGCCTCTCTGTTGTTAGCTCTTGAGATACAGCGGCCGGCGGTCTTAGGCGTCTCAAATTAGGGCAACTTCGCACGAATAGTCACGTCTTGCTGATTTCAGTGGAGTGGAGTCGGTATACTGTCTTGCTTCTCCATGAACACGAAGGACAACGTCGTGGCATTACGTGAAGCGCCACGGGCCTACCGAAGGCTAATGAGTCGTGTTAAGGCCAACCTGCACATCTCCCTCGGAGTCGTTCACGATTCCCCCCTCCCCGCGCAGGAGGCGGCCCGTGATCGCGGCTGCCACAAGTCCTTTCTCGAGCACGACCTGCCGTTTGCCTCCGTCCAAGAACTCGCATCCGTTGACTACGAGGCGACCACCATCAGCACGGATACAGGGCTTCCCCGTGCCTTTGTTGTCCCACCCGGTGAAATGACACGATGTCAACATGAGCGTCCCCGGACCGCTTTTGACAACGTGCTCCTGAGTCTCCGGCACCCCCCAGAACCCGCAGTTGGCTAATTTCACGGGGCCGCGATTGTTCTCGCCTACGACGATAGTTCCCATGAACTGGCCGTTGACAAACTGCACACCGGCGTGATTTTGAACCTTGTCCACGCGCACGGCCAGCGGTGTGATGTCTGCCCCTGATTGCGTGATGACGGCATTGCCAGTGCCATGGCCGAAGTCGTCGAAGTGAAACCCGATGACGGGAAAGATGACAAAAGAGTTGGTGATGTACTCCCAGTCCGTTTTGCCGATCTTGAAGCCGACGAGGTTTTTCTGCAAATACGCATACAGCTTCTGATGCTGGCCAGGGAATCTCGGCTCCAGCGCCATGCGCGTCCAGAAGTTGGGGTTAAAATGCACGTTCTCAACCCGACCGATGTCCGTGCATTGGTCAATGTACACACCTATCTTCAGAGGACATGCGAACACGTTCCGTATGATGTGGAGCTCGTTCCATTTTGTGCCGAAATCCAGTGCCTGGTAGGGATTCGTTAGCGTCACGTCCACCACCTGACACATTTCACCATCGCCCTGAATTGCCCAGGGATAAGGAGCGATATCCGGAAATGTCTGCTCCGGATAGTGAATGACAAGACGACAAACCGTGGCGTTAGGCTTAAGTGTAATCAATGGCGTTCCATCGGCTTGGCCTCGTCCGCCATATGCCAAGAGGACTGTCCCGATAGGGTGTTCTGAATGCGGCACACCACCGGAGGAGCCGGCCAGCGTGACTCCGGGTGGAATGACCAATGCCCCGTTGAGTCTGTAGTGACCAGGTGGTAGATGACAGATAGGTCCCTCATCATGGGCAGCGTTCAGTGCCGCTTGCAGGGCGCGCGTGTTGTCGAAGATGCCATCGCCCAGGACACCGTAATCTCTCGCGTTGATCCTCCCTTTGCCCGGACTCTCAGCGGGCACCCTGGCCACGGTAATGACCTGCTCCTTTGCATCCCCTGCCAGGACCACCGAGCCTGATGTTCCTGTTACCGCCAATAGAAAGATCACAGCACATGCCGTCCAGACAATCCTTCGCTTCATGGTCGCTCCTTTCCTGTTCAAACAATGGCAGAATCCGGGACCAAGTCGCCCGCGCTCTTTTATCCAAAACCGTGAGCACGCTGTGCCCGGGCGCAGGCGGTCGGGCGAATCACTTTCGCCAACCATTGAGAAGTGTATCCCCTCTCTGGCGGAAAGCAA
>JABMQX010000848.1 GCA_013203085.1 bacterium
CCGGCTCAAGGCGCTGGTCCGAGTCGTCCAAGTGTTTTTTCGAGAAGACGTGACGGTATCAGAAGGCACCTTTATGATTGTTGGCCTGGGCAACCCCGGCAGGCGTTACATGCGCAGCCGACACAACGTCGGTTACGAGGTCGCCAGGGAGTTCTCGCAGCGTCATTCGATACGTCTTCGGACGAAAAAGAAGTTCCGGTCTCGCATCGGAGTGGCTGTTGTCGCCAGCAAAAGAGTTGTTGCCGTGGAACCGACAACATTTATGAACCGAAGCGGGGAAGCAGTCGCTTTTGCCGTCAGCTTCTATGGTGTTCGTCCGAGAGACCTGCTGGTAATTGTGGACGATGTGAACCTGCCTCTCGGGCGATTGCGGATAAGAACAAAAGGGAGCGACGGAGGGCACAACGGGCTGAAGTCCGTCATCACATGGCTTCGGACAACGGATTTCCCGAGGCTGAGAATTGGGATAGGAGGGAACGAGTCGCGTTCCTTGACGAATTTCGTTCTGGGTGATTTCGCGAAGGAGGAGAGAACGGTTATTGGGAAAGTGGTCGAGCGGGCGGCTGACGCGGTGGATGCCATCATCGAGGAAGGGATTCCCGCGGCGATGAACAGCTATAATCGGAGCGGAGAGGAGCCCGCCGAAGGCTCTCCGCTGGTGAGAGAGAATATTGAGGAAACCATTGTAGGGAAGACAAACGGAGGACCATGCTGAACCTATACGAGGCAATGTATATCGTGGACCCGGCTCGGAGCGAGGAGGAGGTCGAATCGCTAACTGAGCAGCTTAAGTCGGAAATCGTTGAAAAGGGAGGAGAAGTCGTTGACCTGCAGCATCTCGGCAAGAAGCACCTCGCCTACCCCATCAAGAAGAAAAGAGATGGGTTCTATTTCTTGCTATACTTTCGGCTTGCGCCGGGTCGCATATCGGAACTGAGGGCCGGATACCGCTTGAACGACTCAATCCTGCGATCCCTTATCCTTAGAAAAAGGGAGCGAGACCTTCCCCTGGCGGGCGAAGAGGAAGAGGAAACTCCCGCAGAGAAGGAGTGAGAGATGGCATCGTTGAATAAAGTCATGCTGATCGGGAATTTGACCAAGGATCCGGAACTTCGCTACACCCCCAGCGGGACGGCTGTGGCAGACTTCAGAATGGCCATCAACAGGGAATGGACTGACAAGGAGGGGGAAAAGCGAAGCGAAACCTGTTTTGTGGACATTGTGGCGTGGCGAAGGCAGGCCGAAGTATGCGACCAGTTTCTGAGCAAGGGGTCCTTGCTTTACGTGGAGGGAAGGCTCCAACTGGACACTTGGGAGACACCGCAGGGCGAAAGGCGCTCGAAGCATCGGGTTGTAGCCGAGAGGGTGCAGTTCCTTGGAGGGAAAAGCGCGGGGGCGCCGAGACCTGCCCCCACCGAGGAACACAGGCCGGAAACGCCAACGGAAGGGGCTTCGCCGACAGAAAGTGCTTCGCCACCAGAGGAAGGGCCTGCTGGAATGCCCTTTTAAGGGAGAACAATAAGCCATTTCAAGGAGAATTTTGATGGCCGTACGTAGATTTGCCGGGAGAAAGCGACGACAGAAGTCAAAGTTTCTGGGGCGGAAGAAAAAGGCGTGCCGTTTCTGCGTGAACAAGGTGGAGCGGGTTGATTACAAAGACGTCTCCATTCTCCGGAAGTTTCTGACGGATCGGGCGAAGATTTTTCCGCGGAGGACGTCCGGAAACTGCGCCAAGCATCAGAGACAACTTGCCGTGGCGATTAAGAGAGCAAGGTACATGGCTCTTCTTCCGTGCGTCGTCGAATAAGAATGCCGTGCCGGCTCTTGTGGCTGCCATGGAGCCAGAAAGCTCCCGCCGTGGAAAATAGGATGTGATGAAATGCAAATCTTGTTGTTAAAGGACATTGAGAAGGTCGGAAGGGAAGGGGACATCGTAACCGTCACCGACGGCTATGCGAGGAACTATTTGATTCCGAGGAAGAAGGCGATCATAGCCGGCAAGGGCGCCGTTGACATTCAGAAGAATCTTCAGCGAAGAAGAGTTGTGCGAGCGGAGGTGGAGTTCTCCGAATGTAAGGAGCTGGCGGAGAGAATCGCGAATCTATCCTGCACAATTTCGGCGAAAGTCGGTGAGGAGGAAAAGCTCTTCGGGTCGGTGACCACGGCGGATGTCGCGGAGGCTTTGCGAAAAGAAGGTGTGGAAATAGATAAGAAGAAAATCATACTGGATTCCCCGATCAAGAGCCTCGGGATCTACTCCGTGAACATCAGGTTGCATCCGGAGGTCAAGGCCACGCTGAAGTTGTGGGTTGTCAAGGAATGATGACCATTAGCGATTGCGGATTGCGGACCTGCATCGCGATCTGCGAGGTGCTCGGAGAGGCGGAATCCGAAATCGTCAGTCTCAGGTCTGCCAACAATCAAGGAATAACACGGACGCAGACGCTGTCTCGCCTAAACACGGGGGTGTGAGAAGGCATGTCTTCTCAGGATCGGGTGGCTGATCGCGTTCCTCCTCGCAACATCGAGGCGGAAATGAGCGCTCTGGGGTGCATGCTTCTCGACCGAGAAGCCCTGGACCTCGCAGCGGAAAAGCTCAGCCCCGAATGCTTCTATGAGCTGGCCCACCAGACGGTTTTCTCCGCCATCATGGACCTGTACAAAGGCGGCCAGGCTGTTGACCTCGTGACCGTCGCCGGCAAATTGGAGAGCCTCGGCAAGCTGGACCCCGTCGGAGGGGCAGTTTACCTCACGAAGCTCGCCGATTCCGTTCCCACCACCCACCACGCTGCATCCTACTTCAAGATCATCTCCGAGAAAGCAGTCCTGCGGAATTTGATCACAACCGCCACCGGTATTGTACAAGGATGCTATGAGCTGCAGGAACAAGTTGACGAGCTTCTGGATAGCGCCGAGACCGCTATCTTTGATATAGCGGAAAAGAGGATGAAGGTGAGCTTCACTCCGGTTACGACCGCGATCAACGCGGTGGTCGAGAAGATGGAGAAGCTCTCGGAGGACAAACGCTTCGTTACGGGCGTCCCGACAGGATTTGCCGACCTGGACGCCATAACATCGGGGTTCCAGAACTCGGACCTCGTGGTTCTGGCCTCCCGGCCCTCCATGGGGAAAACAGCCCTGGCGCTGGGAATTGCTGACCATGTGGCGATTGGAGCCAAGAATAGGAAGAAGATGCCTGTGGCGCTTTTCAGCCTCGAGACCTCTGCAAATCAGTTGGTCCAGCGCATGATCTGCTCGAGGGCGGCTGTTGACAGCCAGAGGGCTCGGAGGGGGTTCATCAAAAAAAGCGACTGGGATGATATTAACAAAGCAGCAGGAGAGTTATACGACGCGCCGATCTATGTCAATGATATGCCAGCCTTGAACGTGCTGCAGCTACGGGCAATCGCCCGAAGACTGAAGTCCACGTACGATATCAGGCTGGTGGTTGTGGACTATCTTCAGCTTTTGAGAGGAATCGCCAAGAGATACGACAACCGGCAACAGGAAATATCGGATATGTCGCGGTCCCTGAAAGCTCTCGCCAGAGAGCTGGATCTGCCGGTTCTGGTGCTGTCTCAGTTGAATCGGGAGGTGGAGAACCGCCCGAACAAACGACCTCAGCTCTCCGATCTGCGTGAATCGGGCGCCATCGAGCAGGACGCGGATGTTGTGCTGCTCCTCGTTCGCCCTGATTATTATGACAAGAACGACAGACCGGGGATAGCGGATCTGATCGTGGCGAAACAGAGGAACGGCCCCGTCGGCGAGGTCCAATTGAGCTTCATCAAGGAGTGGACTCGTTTCGAATCCATTTCTGCGGAGGAAGAAATGCCCCCCGGCGGAGGCGGGGAACTCTCTGAGGAAGAGGAGGTCATGGTTTAGTAACAACTGATTCTACCGAAAGGAGAAGCTGATGCCCGCTGGCATGCGTGTGACTGTTGTTGTATTGTGCGCTCTTTTTCTTTTTGCGCCGAGAAGCCTTGCGGAAGAGAAAGAGATCATCAAGGAGGTAAAACTGCAAGGCCTTCGCAGGGCGAACGAGAACTTCGTTCGCATGAAGATAAGAAGTCAACCGGGGGATGAGTTCGCTCGGGAGATAGTGGACGAGGACATCAAGAACCTGATGGCCACCGGAGACTTCCGAAATGTGACGGTCGCTGTTAGCAAAACTCCTGAGGGGTTCGAGCTGGTTTACGTATTCGTCGAAAACCCCCTTGTCAGAGAGGTCTCCTTCAGCGGAAATGAAACCATTTCCAGTAAGCGACTGCAAAACAAGGTGAAGTTGAGAGAGAAAGAAAAGGAGAGAGAAAAGAAGGGTGGCATCCTGCAGAGAATAAGCATCCCCGGCGCCCCACCCCTCGTCGGTTCGATATATGACCCCGCGGAAATCGAGAGCGGCGTCAGCGAGATCAGGGACTATTACGAGAAGAAAGGCTATTTTGCCGCGAGAGTTCGGCACATCCCCGAAGTGGACCCCCAGACGAACGAAGTCGCCGTTGACATCGCCGTCGAAGAGGGACCGAGGGCTTTCATCCGGAAAGTGCATATTAGAGGGAACGAAACTACCCCCACGAAGGAGATCGTGGGCAAGATAAAAACAAAGAGACGGAAGAAACTCCTGCCTTTCATCTTCGGAAGCGGCAAACTGAAACGGTACGTTCTGGACGAGGACCTGGACCGCGTCACAGCGCTTTACCATCAGAAAGGCTTTCTGGACGTCGCAGCCCACGGGGCGAGATGCGCAAACTGCGGAGGGATATACCGGCCTCTGCAAGGAGACCCAGAACACAATGTCTTGCCGGGGACGCCCTTTGAGGAGCTGCCGGACGACTGGGTGTGCCCGAATTGCGGCGAGGGAAAAGGTTCCTTCCAGCAACTGGGAGTGGAGCTGACAGTCCTGCCGGAAGGCAAAACGGTCAGCATTTCAAGTCCAACGGAGAACCTTCTTGAGAAGCTGGGCAAGGAATGGAAGGTCCCCCCGAAGAAGAGAAGTATCGAGCTGACGATCACGCTGCACGAGGGACCCCAGTATTTGGCGGGAAAGACCTCGGTGGGGGGGAATACTTTGTTCCCGTCGGAGGAGCTTCTGGCAGTGTGCTCCTTGAAAGAGGGTGAGCCTTTCGACACGTTCGCTCCGGAAAGAGACAGAACGGCCATATATGACAAGTACGGGGAGGTGGGCTACATAGATGCTATCGTCGTCGCGGAAAAAATGCCTACGGACGAGCCTCACGTTCTCGACGTCCTCTATACTGTCATAGAAAACGACCAGGTTCGCATCGGAAAAATCGAGATCACAGGGAACCTCATCACCAAGGATAAGGTCATTCGTAGAGAGATAGCGGTCAATCCGGGCGAGGTTTTCAATATGCGAAAAGTCCGGGTATCAGTGCAGCGACTGAAAAGCCTGAATTACTTCGGAGACCCTGCGAGTCCGGCGGCGGAAGGCGTCATGGCATACGACCGACCCAGCGACGTGGAAGGAGTGCGGGACCTGGTGATCGAGGTCAAGGAGAGGCCGACAGGCGAGCTGTGGTTCGGCGGCGGCGTTAGCTCGGTGTGGGACGTCTTCGGGACTTTTACGATCTCCCAGTCGAATTTCGATTGGAAAAGGTGGCGGAGTCCCTGGCTGCGAGGCGCAGGGCAGAAAGCCAGGTTGAGGGCCCTCGTGGGGTCAGATCGAACCGATTTCACTTTGAGCTTCACTGAGCCGTGGCTTTTCGACAGGCCCCTTTCTTTAGGATTCGATGTTTTCAGGAGGGATAGGCGATTTCCGACCAAGAGGCGCTCCTACGAGCAGAAGGACACCGGTTTTGATGTGAGGCTCTTCAAGAAGATAGCGCCTGCGACAAGGGCTGGGATAACCTATAAGCTGGACAGGGTGGAGATAGACGCGAAAGCCGACGCCTCGGAGATAATCAAAAGAGAAGAGGGGGAGCAGACTATCAGTTCGCTCGCGTTTGAGGTGAGAAGAGACACGACGGACCGTTGGCTGATGCCGACGCGTGGAATGAAAACCTCCGCGGCGTGGGAGGTGGCGGGCGGGTTTATCGGCTCCGACGCAGATTTCCTGAAGCATGACTACGGCGTGACTCAATACATCCGTTTGTACGGGAGCAAGCACGTTCTCCGGCTGGTGGGGAGGGTGTCCTTTGCTCAGGAGTTCGGGGACTCGGAAGATGTTCCGATCTTTGAGAGGTTGTTCCTGGGCGGTCCAACGACGATCAGGGGTTTCCGATACCGGATGGTCGGGCCGAAGGATGAGCTCGGCGAGCCCATCGGCGGAAAATCATCCCTTCTGCTATCGGCGGAATACGACTACCCCATTTACGGGCCGTTGAGAGGGGCGGTCTTTTACGATACAGGAAACGTTTGGTACGATTCCTATGAGATTGACCCTTCGGACCTGAGAGCCGGCACGGGTGTGGGATTGAGGATCGTTATTCCCCTTATGGGCAGACCGATCCCGATCAATGTGGACTACGGCTGGCCGATTGACAGGGACAAGTGGGCGAACAAGAGCGGGCGCTTCCATTTCTCGATGGGGTTCAATTTCTGAAGGTTGCGAAATCCTTTGCGCCTCCGCTCCGAGGAAGTTAGGTAAACGAAATGCAATGACGTGAAGAGCGACATAATCCAAAAGGCTGAAGGAATAAGGAAAGGAGATTGGTAGCAATGCCTCACAAGGTTTTGCTCGCGTTTCTGGGAGCAATGAGCTTCTGGCTTACCTCGACTGGTTTCTGCCAGCAGGAGGTGAAGATAGGCTATGTCAGTCTGAAAAAGGTTTCGGATGAGAGCCTGAAGAAAAAAGCCTTTGAGGAAGAGATCAAAGAGCTGCTGCGAGAGAATAAAGCCCCGCGAGACGCTATCAGGAAGGAGATCGCAGAATTTGAGACGGCTCTGGCCCTCAGCGGTCCGGAGCAGGCGAAGAAAACCGAGCAGGAGATTCTGCAGAAGAAAAGGATGTTGGCGAGTTTCGATAGCAAACTGAGGAGGGAGATCGAGAAGAGGCAGCTTGGGTTTGAGAAGGAACTTCTTCAAGACATCGCCGCCGCGGCTAAAGAGGTTGCCGAGGAGAAAGGATACACATGGATTCTGCTCGATGAGGTTCTCCTTTACCGTGACGAATCGGCGGATTTGACCTTCTGGATTCTCGTGAAGATGAATGCGAAGTATATCAACAGCCGCTCTGAGACGGAGTCCAAACCGGAGCCCGAGGCTTCCTCAGGGGGAGAAGAGCCCCCCGTCTCGGCCGGGAAGGAAGCAGAAAAGAAGGAAAGGATGTGAAAAGCATCTCCGGCGATGATATACTCTCGGAGATTCGTTGCGTGGATTTCGTTGCTGTGCCTTTTCAGCGGGAGGATTAGTTGGCTGTCCAGAAGACCTTGAGGCAGATAGGCGATGCTGTCGGCGGAACACTTGTAGGTGACCCCGATTGCCTCATCCATACAGTCGTCGGAATCAACGAAGCCGAACGAGGGCAGATTACCTTCATCGCGAACCCGAAATACGCTCGGCTCCTCCATTCGACGCGGGCTTCGGCTGTAATCATTCCGCCGGGACTTGAGGTCCCGAAGGGGACGAACGTGCTCATCCACGAGAATCCCTCCATGGCGTTTGTCAAAGCAACCTCTTTGTTCTCCTCCGGGCCGCGCCAGGCTGAGAAAGGGATCTCCGACAAGGCTTGTATCGGGAAGAACGTGCATCTGGGGAAGGATTCGTGCATAGGCGATTATGTGGTGATTGCGGATGAGGTTGCGATTGGGGATAATGCCCGCATCAGCCCTTTCGTATATGTCGGGAGAGGCAGCAAGATCGGCAACGACTGCCTGATCTACCCCAACGTTACAATCCGAGAAGGCACAATCATCGGCGACAGGGTGATTGTCCACAGCGGGACTGTCATCGCAGCGGACGGCTTCGGGTACGTGCCCGTTGATGGCAAGCACGTCAAAATACCCCAGATGGGGATAGTCTGCATCGAAGACGACGTCGAGATAGGCGCCAATGTTACCATAGATAGGGCAAGATTCGACAAGACAGTGATCGGAAAAGGGACGAAGATTGACAACCTGGTGATGATAGCGCACAACGTGAAAGTCGGGGAGAATAGTATCATCATCGCGCAGGTTGGCATTTCGGGCAGCACCGAAATCGGGCGAAACGTCATCCTCGCCGGTCAGGCAGGGCTTGGCGGTCATATAAGTATCGGAGATGGGGCGAGGATTGGCGCCCAGGCAGGCGTTACTAAGAGCATTCCGCCGGGGGCCACGGTCACCGGGACGCCAGCCCGGCCCCTTGACCAAGAACTCAAAGCCGTCGCCGCGAGTTATCGGATTCACGACCTCTTCCGAGACGTTCGAGAGCTGCGAGAGCGGGTAAGAACTCTCGAGGAAATGATTGCAGGGAAAAGCCCCTTAAGACAGGCGGGAGC
>JABMQX010000849.1 GCA_013203085.1 bacterium
CTGCTGGATAAGGTGATGGAAGTGAAGTGGGACTACTGGGACATCATCCTCGATATTGTCGGGGAAAACGTCCTGGTCATCTCCGAGGCGGATGATTTAGCGGGGCAGAACGGCCCTCTGATTTCGCCCAAGCTCTATCGCGAGCTGATAAAGCCCCGTCATACCCAGCTTTTCTCGATGATAAAGAAGAAAGCGAAGAGCAGAGTTTACATCTTCTTTCATAGCTGCGGGGCGGTCAGGGAGTTGATTCCCGACCTGATCGAATCGGGCATTGACATCCTCAATCCCGTGCAAGTCAGTGCCGCCGGCATGGATACGCGCGAGCTGAAAAGGGAATTCGGGAAGGACATCACCTTCTGGGGAGGCGGCGTTGACACTCAATACGTTCTTCCGAGAGGAAACAGGCAGGAGATTGTTGACGAAGTCAGGAGGAGAATCGAAGACCTCGCCCCCGGCGGAGGTTTTGTCTTCAGCGCCGTCCACAACATCCAGGGCGATGTCCCGCCGGAAAACATTATGATCATGTGGGAGGCTCTTCAGAAGTATGGTGGGTATTGACACGTGCCCGAGACGACTCGTTCGTGGGCACGTAGGAGCGAAGGAGAGATTCAGAGAGAGGAAGGTCATGAGCATGCTGAAATATGTGTCGAGCGCGAGGGAGCGTCGGGCGCGGCGCCGTTGTCGGGGAGGGATTTGTTTGCCTCTGGCGGTGGTCGCGGCAGTGTTTCTTTTTGTGGGATACCTGGCGGGCTTTTCGGGCGAGGTTCTGGCGTCCGAGACTCCAGCGGACCCCGTTTATCCCTGCAATACGAACATCCAGACGGCGATCGGTGTCGGAGACATCACCGCGGCTGTCGTTGACCGTTACGGACAGGTTCGCCGGCCGGAATGGCGCATTGACATTTCGATCGGACAGGAAAAGAGGACTGTCCGGACGTGGCGTCCATCTCAATCTCTCAGGAACGGTTATCTTCCTGTCGTGCAAACGGAGTTTCCCCGAGAAGCCGGCGGACTTTCGATGACGTGTTTCTCGTCGGATTGGGGTGGGGGTGCGGCGGACTATCTTCGGCTGAAGACGGGGGAACAGCCGGTTCATCTTTTGCTGACCCCGATAACGGGGCGACCGCAGGTCAAGGATAACAAGATCATTGTTGCTGACACGGTTGTAGCTATCCTTACCCCGCCGCAAAAAGTTACTCCCGCTCAACCGAATCAAGGTTTGATCTCGGAGGGGACGACGGCGATAGAAGAATGGGGGAGTCCCCGTATTCCGTGTGACCTTTCCTTCCGCAACATCCGCGTCGGGTGGGAGGGGCGAGCTATCCGGTACGTTTTTCCCGCGAGCCTGAAGAAGCCTTCATACGTTTACGTCGGTTTCATCGAAAGCCACTGGACCGAGCCAGGCAAGAGAGTCCTCGACATAGCCGTAACCGGCCAGAAGAAGACTCTCGACCCGATCGAGGATGCCGCCAAGGATGAGCCGGTCATTATCAGTTTTGTGGTCGAAAAGGCGAAGGAGATCGAGATCGAGGTTGTGGCGTCGGGGGACTCCGCTGACAAGAACTCAACCCTCGCGGCGATATGGATTCTCGACGAAAAGGTTGACCCCCAAGACATCCAGCTCGGCAGATTGAACCGCAGAGCGCGGTTCTACGTGGACTGCGGCTCTCTAAACGAGAAAATAATGCGTCCGGGACTGCTCATCTCCTACGCGAAAGGACAGGAAGCCTGGGTCAAACTGCCGATTCAGGGGCAGCCGACGGGTCAAGAGAGAATTGACAGAGAGATTGGGGAAGCTGCTCTATCCGCCGCCGAGGAGAAATGGGAAGGATTCCTTTCAGCGGGCGCGAAGATCGTCCTTCCTGACGAGAAGTTGAACAATCTCTACAAGACCTCTCTCATCAATCTGATGCTTCTGCGACTTCATCTTCCTCAAGAATCTCCAGAGGGAGACATCTACGTTGTTCGCCCCGGTGTAACCGCTTATGCGGATTTCTGGTATCGGGACGGAGCATACATCTGTCGGCTTCTCGACATGGCTGGGTATCATGACGAAGCGGAAAAGAGCTTGAGACTTTTCTGGCGATCCAAGGGCCTGCTCGGAGGAAACAACGCATGGCTGCAAGCTCCGAACGGCTGCTGGAATTACCCTCCGGACCAATGGGACGGGCAGGGGCAAGCGCCCTGGGCACTGATGAGCCACTTCCGTTTCACCAGAGATGAGGATTGGCTCGAGAAGGTCTATCCCAGCCTCCGAGCGAGCGCCCACTGGATCAAAGCGGCGACCGCGAAGACCAAGTGGTCAGCCGAAGAGCCTCGCCCCATAACATGGGGCCTTTTCCCGTCAGGAAGAGGCGACGCTATCGGCGAGGGTTACATCTATTATCACAATTTCTGGGGAGTCCTCGGAATAAAGGAAATCGCCGGGGCCGCCGGAATTCTCGGAAAGAAAGATGATTTGGAATGGATGGGGGATGTCCATAGGCAGTTCAGGAGCGATTTGATGCGATCGGTCAAGATGGCGTTCCAGACGACCGGCAAGAAAGCCTTCATCCCGGGCGACCCTTTTAGCTACAGTCTTCGCATCTGGGGCAGTCTGGCGGCGGCTTATCCGTGCGGCATCCTCGATCCGAGCGATCCCATGGTCACAGCCACTCTCAATACAATGTGGCGGCGGATGGAAACTGCCAGCCCGGGTGAGGACGAGTACATTTTCGTGACCAATCCAAAACTCTGGACCTACATTACGACGGACTGGGCGATGTGCTATCTCTTGAGGGGCGAGCCGGAAAAGTTCTGGCGTCTTTTCAACGGTTACGTTCGGCACGCATCACCAACCAACGGGTGGACGGAGGAAATATCTCTCGATAGCCGCCTCGGCACCGGGGACATGCCGCACGGCTGGGGAGCGGCAGGCTATGTTCTCCTCGTCAGAAACGCGGTCGCCCTCGAAAGAAAAGACACCCTTCACATCGCCTCCGGAATCCAGCCCGAATGGCTGATGAGAGGGCCGGTTGAGGTCCAGGGTCTCCCGACGGAATTCGGAAAGATCAATCTGAGCATTCGCCACACTGCAAAAGGGAAGCCTCTTTCAGTTATCCTGAAAATCAAGAAATTCGCGGACCGCCCGGGGAAGGTGCCGGTGGTCGTTCACGTTCCACGGGAAGGGGAATGGGATGGACAGAAGGTCCTGCTCAACGGCAACGTTCTCGCCGTGCGCCATGGCGCAGGGAGGTGCGAGCTTTGAGCTGGGTGCGGCTGTATTTGGGTGGCAGAATTTTGATGAATCCTTCGATCGGTAAGCCCGGCTGAAGCCGGCTCCTGAGGGATAGCATCGCTTGTCCGATACCACCGACTAAAGCCGGTGGCTAAGGTTGGTGC
>JABMQX010000850.1 GCA_013203085.1 bacterium
CATGCGCCACGCTGGCTGCTCGTCAACACCCTCGGAGCCGAGGTTCTTCATCTCTGCAACGGCCGCCGCTCTCTGCACGAGATCACCGAGCTCATCCGCACAAGGTACGACCGTCCTTCGGCGGAGATTGAGCGAGATGTGGCTGCCTTCTGGTCAGAGGTAAGAACCAGCCAACTCCTTGCTGAGTGGTCTGCACCAGCAAAAAGGCCTTCCGAAGTAAAGCTCGAGTCACCTGAGCTGCACGTCACGACAAGATGCAACCAATCTTGTGCTCATTGCGGTGTGCGTGGAGCTTTCCCCGAGGGGGACATGGCGCCCGAGGTTTTTCGTGAAGTTGTCAAGCAGTCGGTTGCTCTCGGCGCGTCGAGGATTATACTCACTGGAGGCGAGCCTCTCATACGAAATGATTTCTTAGACCTCCTGCGGTCCGTCGAAGGCATCATCCCACTCAAAGTTTTAACCAACGGCACACTGCTGGACGCGGCGAAGGCTCGAGAGCTTGCTCGCTTACAGGTGGCTGTTCAGGTTTCTCTCGATGGCGGAAGCAGAGAAGTGCATGATTCCATTCGCGGCGAAGGGGCTTTTGACTCGGCCCTTCGCGGCGTCCGCCTCCTGCGGGACTGCGGCGTAAGTGACTTGAGCGTAAACTTCACTATTCAGCAGGGGAATGCGAGGGATGTCTCCAACCTCCTGCGTCTGGCTGAATGCGAAGGTGTCGGAAAGCTTAGCTTAATCCCTCTTGCCCCGGGAGTGGAAGGTGACAAAAGAATGCAGTGTGCCGACCTGAATAGCATATTAGCGGCACAACGGCAGGTTGAGCGCCGAGATGCTCTTGTTGGCGCCTCTGTTTTGGTCATGGGTATGGGCCGGGATTCCATTCGCGGACAACCCTGGTGTGTTCCGGGCCGATCGCCCTGCATCGGTCCGGACGGCAGCGTGTTTCCGTGCCCGGGCTTTGTTGACACGCCCTACGTTCTGGGCACAATCCCGGACGACACCCTCGAACAGGCGATTGGTTCAAAACCCCTTCAAGACCTGAGGCGTGTGTGTCGGGAAAGGGTTGACCGGATCGAGGAGTGCTCCTCGTGCGTGTGGAAGCATTTCTGCCGCGCCGGTTGTGCTGCTTTTGCCTATCACCAGCAGGGCACAGTTCTCGTAAAGGACTGCTTCTGTGAAACCCGAAAACGTTTGTATGCCGATCTTTTCCTCAGAGGCGAAGACAATGCCGATTGCCCCGCGGAATAGCGCTTCCATCCCTTCTCTCGGAGATAGCTCGGACGCGATCTCGGTTGGTTTTTCGATCCTCGGGGTTGGAATCCGCTTGGAAGGGCGGCCGGCGGCCGACATTTACCCTGTGACCCAGTTGTACGCCGACTTCCGTGAAGCTAAGGTCAGCCCATCGTGGACAATTAAGTGGGACGGGGGTTCCTCGCCAACCAGAATGACTGTCAATGAAGAAGTCTATGATGGCTTGTCAGGGAAATGGATTTCTCCCCTCATCTCCATGAAGGTCATGGACTGCGTTTATCGGACAACGAAGGACTTTTTTCTTTTCCATGGGGCAGCGGCAGCGTGGCGTGATGTGCTTCTTGCATTTCCGGGCGAAAGTGGCGCCGGTAAGAGCTCATTATCCGTCGCCCTTGCAAGCGAGGGCTGGTCCCTTTTCTCGGACGAGCTCATCCCTGTCTCGCGGAAGAACCTTCACGTGCTACCTTTTCGCCGCGCGATAACGATTCGGAGCACCGATCCCGTCTCAAACGATTTTCTCCCGGCTGAGGGACATTCCACTGAATTCATGCCTCTCGTGGGAGGTGGGTCAAAAACGATTATTTCGTTCCTTTTTTCCAGGAAGCCTCCATCCCCCTTCCCTCTGAAGGCGATTGTATGTTTGCGAGGATGGAGGGGTGAGATGCGCGGGAGACAACGTCAAATTGTCGTGACGCATTGGGACAAAAGAATGGAGAACCTCGCGCGGGAAAAGGGCGTTTATGGGAATCTTCATGTGCGGAGGGTAGGTCAGTTCTGGCGCATTAGGAGTGACCGAGTGGTGGTCGTCGAGGATATTTGCACGTCCCTCGGCGGGATTGTCATCGAACGAGGACTGGTGGAAGACTCTCCCCCGGCGTTCGGCAAAACACCGCTGTTGGAACCCATTTCTCCCTTCGAATGCTTGAACGTCCTCTGGTCCGTTTTTCAGAACGGGCGAAGCCTTACAAATGGCGGAGGCGGCACACTGGGGCTGTATTTGCAGTTGGCGCAGATCGCAAAGGCAATACCTTGCTTTTCGCTGAGGCCGGGTCCGCCAGCTCCCACCTGCGAACTCCTGAAGAAGCTGGCGGAGAAGTTGGCAAAGAGAGACGTCTCTCGTGAATGACGTGACCTCGAAGATAGCCGTTTTCCTCCTGATTCCTTTCTCTCAAGCGGCGGTGTTGACCTCCTCCCCGGCAGCCAGCAGCGGTTGTGTCCGGTTGACAATTGCGTCCGACGGAATGGCCGTTGTTCAATTCACCCTACCGCATAAGCTCGCCACTCCGCCCTGGGACATGGATGCTCTTGCCGAACATGGCTTCTCTCTGGAGAAGCATGGTCCCTTACCCTACTTCCCTGTGCGACCGGTTGTTCTTGAAATCGGTTCCAACGCCGTGTCTGTGGAGTTTCTGAAGTCGAAGGTTGTAGAAGTCCCCGATGTCATCCGGCAGGCGAGCGAGACACCGCAGCCGGCCATTGAATCGGACATCCTTTTAGCACCGAGAAGCGGCCGCTCCATTCCCATCACAGCTTTCCCGGAATCTTCCTTCCCAACTCAACACGTCGTTGCCGACAAGCCTGTTACCTTTGGGGATAGAACCATAGTGCGGGTGAAGATATACCCCTTTGCCTGTGAGAAGGAAGGGTCTCCTCCAACACGTGCCGACCTCCTTGTCTTCCGGATAATCCCTTTGCATTCGGGTCTGGCAAAGGAGACTGCGGCAAAGCCCGCCAGAAGCCTTCCGGCGGCCAAGACCGGCGCCTCGAGACCGCTGATCATCAGCGTGGCCTCGGACGGCATTTACGCCGTTCACGCCGAGGACCTCCTTCCCTGGTGGGGAGGTGTGCGTCTCAGCAGTTTAGGTTTGACGTGGCGAGGGCAGGAGGTCCCTTATCATGCCATCGGTGACGGGGACGAGCTGCTCGAGGCTGGCGAGTCAATTCTTTTCTACGGTCTTGGCGGCGACAATATTTTCACACCCGAAAATGCCTATTGGGTCAGCGATAACGGCAACGCGGTGCAGATGGAATGGCGCAGTCAACCCCCACCCGGCGAAGGGGCCGTGACGAAACTTCCTTGTCAAGTGCGATTCGAGCAAAACCACGTGAGATACGAGACACAGCCCCCGGGGACTGGAGACGACCCCTGGTTTTGGATGAAAATCACCGCGCCGGGGAAAGCAGAAATCCAGATGGAACTGGGCAATCTGGCTGATTCGCCGGACTTCCGAGCAGAAGTGAGAGTTCGGGTGCAAGGCGCCAGCTCTTACCATGCAACTCGTGTCTCGATCAATGGCAACTCGTTGCTGGAAGAACAATGGGAAGGGCTTGTGCCGAACGTCGTTCAGGCGGAGTTTTCTCAACACCTTTTGCAAGAAGGGACAAACGTCGTGACCATCGAGGAGTTCAACGAGGGGGCGCAACCCGACATCCTTTACCTGGACTGGATAGAGGTGCGATATGATTCCCGGCTTGTGCTCTCGGACGACCAGCTCACGGTCACCGTCCCCGCAAACACCCCCGGAATAATTGTCTCCGGACTTGTGGAGCCAGATGTCCTGGTTTTCGACGTGACGCAGGAGCAATCGCCCCACTTCATACGAGGATTCAGGACCACTGCGGCCAATGGAGCGTACCGACTGAACCTCGGCACAATGTCAGACTCCGAAAGAGAGTACACCATTCTATCCGGCGGATCTGCGAAGCGCCACAGCTCCATCTGGCGAAGAAGCGAGTCCACACTGTCGAACGCGGAGAACGGCGCCGACTGGATAGTAATCGCGCATCCCAATTTCCTCGATGCGGCAACAAGGCTGGCTTCGCATCGAGAATCGCAGGGGCTGCGAACGGCTGTAGTAGATGTTCAGGACGTTTACGATGAGTTCAATTATGGTATCACTTCGCCGGAGGCGGTCCGCGAGTTCGTGAAATTCGCTTATCAGAATTGGCAGGCACCGGCGCCGCGATACCTTGTTCTTTTTGGAGATGGACACGCGGATTATATGGACTGGTTTGAGAC
>JABMQX010000851.1 GCA_013203085.1 bacterium
AATCAATTCCCGGTTTGGCACTCCGCATATTTCTATTCTCCTCACCTCCACTTTCATGGTCTGCATGATTCTCTTTCTCAGCCTCGAGGATTTGGTGAAGACAGCTTCGACATTGATGCTTCTCCTGTTCATCTTTGTGAATATCTCTGTGGTGATTATGCGGCAGAGCAAGATGCCGAGTTACCGCCCGATGTTCAAGTCCCCTCTTTGTCCATGGTTGCAGATTGCAGGGACCGTGGGTTACGTCTTTCTCATCATCGAGATGGGGTCCGTCCCCCTTCTCATCACGGGCGCGTTCATCGTCCTGGCTATGGCATGGTACTTCGTCTACGCAAGACCAAGAGTAACAAGGCAATCGGCTTTGGTCGGCCTGGTTAAAGGTGTCACCGCCAAGGAGCTGGCGGACGATTCCCTCGAGATGGAACTGAAGAACATCCTGATCGAACGGGACAATATCGTCGAAGACAGGTTCGATAACTTGATAGCTCAGTGCCCCATTCTCGATCTGTCTGAGTCCCTTCCGGCGGAGGAAATGTTCCGATTGGTCGCCAGGGAGCTGTCGCCACGATTGGGCATTGACGAGGAGGCCTTATTCGACCGGTTCATTAAAAGAGAGAAAGAGTCGCAGACCGTCGTTCGGCCCGGGGTGGCGATTCCCCATATCATGGTGGAAGGGGAAAACAAGTTCGACATTCTTCTGGTCAGGTGCAAGAAAGGGATTGCCTTCCCGGATGCGCCGGACCCAGTTCACACCGCCTTCATTCTCGTAGGCTCTCGCGATGAGCGAAACTTTCACCTCTGTGCCCTGATGGCCGTGGCGCAGGTCACGCACGAAAGCGATTTTGACAAGAACTGGCTGCAAGCCAGGAATACGACGGAGCTGAGGCATATCATTCTCCTATCGAAAAGGAGGAGAGAAAGTACCCGGTGAGTGTTCCCTACCCCCCTTGGACAGAATTCCTCAGGGGAGAGTGCTGGATGCGCTTCAAAACTTTGTAATGTCGGGTCCCGGAGTTCCTATGAAAATAGCGATGATCCATGATTACCAGCCAAATTTAGGCGGCACACCCGAGGTGGTTATCAGAATGGCCCGAGCCCTGAAGAAAAGCGAGCATTCGTGTAAGCTGATTACTCACCCCGAGTCCTGGACAATGGAGCGCGATAAGGAGAATATTGATTTGGTTTACGCGCGGATGTTCAAGATAACGTTCATGCAATACATTCCGCATAATTCTACCAAAGTGGCGAAAATCGTCTCTCTCTACAAAAGGGGCCACATAGACCTGTGCCATGCGCACTATGCATTGCCCTACGGATTGGCTGGTTACCTTGCGAAACAAACGTGTGGCATCCCTTACATTGTGACATTACATGGCACCGATATTCACACACTCGCCTCGATGCCTTCTCTCAAACCGGTTATGAGATTGTGTCTGGAGAATGCCGACGCTGTAACCTCCGTTTGCGAATATCTCAAAGGGCGTGCCACGAAAAAGCTCGATCTACATAACCCAATCGCCCTCATCTCTAATTTCATAGACATCAGGCGCTTTCGCGAAAGGCCGGCGCCGCCAGCGTTGAGGAAAGAATTCGATATTCCCAGGGGGCATCTCATAGTAACCCACGTGTCCAATTATGCTTCGATCAAAAACACGTTGATTATTCCGGAAATTGCCCAACTCGTTCTCCAAAGGCATCCCAACACAGTTTTCTTGATGGTTGGGGAGCACCTGGCAGAAACTGGGTACGACCTCGAGAACCTAAAAAAGAAAGTCTCCGAATTCGGATTAGACGGGCACTTTCGATTTGTTGGAAGGAGAAGGGATACTCCGCGGATATTGAACCTGTCGGAGATGAGCCTCCTCACGTCCTTGAATGAGGGGTCTCCTTTAGCCGCGCTTGAATCTCTGGCGGCGGGAGTTCCTGTTGTTTCCTCAAGAGTGGGAGGGATACCTGAATTTCTCAAACACGGAGTGAATGGATTCCTTGTTGAGAAGCAAAGGATCGAGAAATACGCCCACTGCATTTCAACACTTATCGAGCACCCCGATCTCAGGCGAAAACTCGCGAAGAACGGTGTCGAGCTGATTCATCGGGTCTATCGTGAGGACATTGTGATTCCCCAGTATTTGAAATTGTATGAGTCCGTTCTGGAGCGTGCTCGTGAGAAGCGTGGTTCCCCATCAACCCAAGAAGTCCGAAATCAGGCCGTCTGAGAGTTCCGTGCCACGGAAGTCCGAAGAAGACAGAGGAGGAAGCCTCTGGTCCCGGTGATGGAATAACTGACCGATAGGTGAGGACCGACACTATGAAAATAACCAGACGCGAGTTCTTGAAAAGAACGGCGGCGCTTGCGGCGGTGGGGCTTTTGCCCGACCAGCGGCTGCATGCAACGCCTGCAAAAGCTCATCGAATCGTGCGAGTTCACAATCCGCTGGCGAGCTTCTTCGACGTGGTTGATTTCCAATTCCAGAACAGTGTCCCCGAGACCTACTACGGGAACTTCGTCAATCAGCAGATCGTGTACGAGATGTTCGATACGGCTCTCTGCGCCTTGACAGGAGACGACGAGCCTACGAAAGCGATGCGACGCCTCGTTCCGTACAAGGCGGGGGAACGCGTTTTCATCAAGATCAATATGACGACTTCCTGTATCTCTGTTTGGCGGGGGCGATGGGATAGGATCAACTGGGATGCGCATTACAACGATACCGACGCCATCGCCGAACCGATAAACGCCACTATCAGGGCACTTGTCCGGATAGGAGTGCCCCAAGAGATGATCGGGATATGTGACCCCTCCCGGACGGAAGGGCGGCCCAACCCGGAAAAACGCACCCCTCGTTTGACTCCGAATCGGGTGGCGAGGAAGATAAAGGCGGCTTTTCCGTCGGTGATGCTGTACTGCTCATCGTTTGTGGCGGATGGGGACGGGATAACCTGGAAAAGCAATGACCGACACGTGATCGTCAAGTTCCGCGACCCCGTCATTGACCGCAGAAAAGAGCGAGTCACAAGCCATCGTCTCCCGGACCAGGTCATTGCCGCCGAGCATTTCATCAATTTGCCCATCATGAAGCGGCACGGTGGTGCGGGAGTCACCGGAGCGCTGAAGAACAACTTCGGGACCATCGCCAGTTGTAGGTACTTCCACGAACCTCTGTACGCTGGTCAGGGGAAAAAGGGTGCCACGTACAGCAGCGACGCAAACCCTGCCGTGGACATTTGGCTGAATCCTCACATAGGAAAAAAGACCCGTTTGATCGTCTGCGACGGGATCTTTGGCGGCTGGGACTGGGGGAAGAATCCCCCTACGCGGTGGAAATGCTTTCGCGGACGCTCTCCCAATTGCCTCCTCCTCGGGACAGACCCAGCGGCCATGGACAGTGTGATCTTCGACCATGTGACGGAGTCGCTTCCCGAAAAGGTGAAGGACTATCCGGAGGCAAACATGCTCGTGGATGCGGCGAGGGTTGGCCTCGGACGGCACGAGTCCCGAAAAGGCCCGAAGGCTCCCTACAAAACGATTGACTACATGGAGATGGATCGGAACCTTGACGAGGCGAAACTTCGGAAGCTCGAAGAGCTCAGGAAGAAGTACAAAGCCGGGCGAAAAACGAGGAAAGAGACAGAAGATTTGCTCGGAGAGTGCAGAGCAATGCTCTGAGGACGTGGGAGGCGAGAGCCGTTCATCACACCGAAGTAATGGCGACGCAGCCTTCTCGCGTCCGAAGCCCACGTCCAACA
Organism: bacterium; assembly: GCA_013203085.1. Taxonomy (GTDB): domain Bacteria; phylum Auribacterota; class JABMQX01; order JABMQX01; family JABMQX01; genus JABMQX01. The sequence goes on from JABMQX010000851.1 coordinate 3,748, forward strand.
CAAGCTCGATTGGAATAGTGTTCCGCTGCCGCAATCTCGGAAAGGAGAGCCACCATGACAAAGCGCATCGTTCTGCGGTACATTCCTGCGACATTGCTTGCCGCGGTGTGTGCTCTCGACCTCTCGGTCGGGGCCGCGGCTGCGGAACGAATGACCTTCCCCGGAAAAAACTGGGAGGAGGCGACTCCGGAATCGCAAGGCGTGGACTCCACGAAGCTGAACGCTGCTGTGAGCTACCTGAAAAGCCATGCTGGCCGGGACGGCGTCAAGGAACTGGTCATCATTCGCAACGGCTACATGATCTGGAAAGGCAGCAACATTGACAAAGTGCACGGCGTATGGTCCCTCACCAAGTCGTTCACGAGCACGGTCCTCGGATTGCTCATTGACGACGGCAAGGCCACACTCGACACGCCGGCGAAGGACTCTCTGCCCAGCATGGCCACGACCTATCCCGCCGTCACGCTCCGCCACTTCACCACGATGACGTCCGGGTATTATGCCGTGGGTGACGAGCCTCGTGGCAGTTACAAGCATGGTCCGAGCCTCACCCCTTTCACTCCAGGCACTACCCCATTGTTCACGCCGCCCGGGTCGAAGTACGCGTACTGGGACTCCGCGATGAACCAGTTCGCCAACGTCCTCGCCCATATCGCGGGCGAGCCGATCGAGGACCTGTTCAAGAGGAAAATTGCTGATCCTATCGGGATGAACCGCGCGAAGTGGGATTGGGGGGATTTCGGCGCGGTCGGCGGCATTGTGGTGAACGGGGGCTCCGGGAATAGCGGCAAACACATCATGATTTCCGCCCGGGAACTGGCCCGTCT
>JABMQX010000852.1 GCA_013203085.1 bacterium
AAGAAGAAAAGGGCTTAGCTGCAATAACGTTGGAGGCGAAAGTTTCCGGGGCAAGCGGGCCGTTGGCATTTACGGTGGTTGTTCAGGATCCGTTGGACCCGCGGCTCGACCTGGTCTGGCTGGTCTTTTCGGCAACAGAGTCCGGCATGCTTCGGCTGGATCTGGATATTCCTGACCAGGTGCTGTTCAAAGGAAGTCAGCTATGGTTAACGTTACGCTTCGACAGAGACGCTGTACTGGCCGGGCCGCGTGGTCGTGCCCCTCAATTGTGGCTGCACTTTGTCCCCCGGGAAAACGCGCTGCCGGAAGCTCTTTCGCGGCGGAAAATGCTGATGAAAACTTTCTTCAGCCTCCTTTCGGAACCGCGTCCCTGGGGCGGATACAGGAAGCAATCGCGGGAACAGTTCTACGCCAGCAGTCCATATGCAGGACAGTGTCCTGAGCTGTTCATGACGATTGATGAGTGCTACGAACTTGACCCGAGCGACGACATCGTGCGCCAGTATCGGGAATGGGTTTACCTACGAAACCTCGACAGCCTGTCCGATGTCCCACCACCACCACCACCACCCGAAGGAGTGCCCGCCTGGGCGTGGTACCCACGCCTTGCGTGGTTAGAGACCCGCCGGATCGCGGAATGGTGGCTCGAGGAACGGCTGGTCCCTACCGGCGAATTCGGAGGGAGAGTCGGGGATGATTCCGATTTCTACCAGCAATTCACCGACTTGCCATTTTTCGAAAAGGGCGGCGTGGCAGCAAAGATGATGGACAGCGCCGCGCGAATGGCCGAGCTGGCCGAGAAGGAAAACCTTCGCCGCGGGATCAACATTCACACGACAGACGCACTGCACGCCTATGAGGAAGGGATCAACCACCTTGCCCTGATGGCACGTTGGTTCCACGGCGACCCGATCTATCTGGAGCGATGTATGGAGTCAGCCCGAAATATGGAAGAGCTGACCATTGTCACAAAAGACGGACGCAGGCACTTCCGGAATAGGGAAAGAATGGGGGCCCGGGATTTAGAGCGGGCGAGCGAACCGGCGGTTGATGGAGGCGCCACTCCCCTCATGTGGCATACCGCGCTGCAGGTCGCTGACTACAACCGCAATCCACGGGCGATCAAGATACTTCGCGAGTGGGCTGACTCGTGGCTGAAGTTCATGAAACCAGGGCAGTGGGCAAGCGCGGTGGATGTTGTTTCCGGCAAGGTAATTGATTCTGAGAAGAATCGTCCCCTCTACGGCGGCTATCGGTCGCAGGCGTCCGTATTCACCTGGCTTTATGGTTTGACCAAAGACAAGCGCTATGTTGAACCCTTCCTTTACTATTACAGACGGGGCCAGGCGCCATATCCGGCGAATGGATTCCTGAGCGACGTGTATAGCCTGGGGGGCCTCACAGATTTAGAGCAGAGAACGCCTGAGAAGCTCGCGGCGCACAATCCAGCCGCCGCGCTATATATGACCGGGGATGTGAAGCCACTTGTGCGAGGGATGATCGGGAACCCAAGAGGCTGGCAAGCGGAGATCTCGAACCTCTACGACGCCCGCAGATGGCCCGACATGTACACAACCACGCACCAGTTCACGGACCGCATCTTTCCAAGCCTGCTCCAGCACGCTTCGATCAGCTACTTGGGCGGCTTTTGCCGACGGAACAAGTTCAATCCCACGCTCGCGGCGAGCTGGGAGGGGTTTGGCACGGACTACGCGGCACTGGTTCTCGTGAACCAGCCGGATCGAGTAAAAGTGGCCGTGTACAGCTTCGCAGAGGCTCCTATGCAAGGGAAGATGCGCGTTTGGGCGCTGGAGCATGGCCATTACAAAGTCGCTATCGGACCTGACGCCAGCGACGATAACGAGATGGATAGAATCGAAAAAACTGGGACAGTGGAACTCGCCAAGGCCGACGCGATAGATGTTGCTCTTCCGCCCAGGGCCGTGACAATTGTTCAGATTGACCAGGTGGAGAGGCTCGAGTCAATCTTCGCCCGGCCGGACCTCGCTATCGCAGCTCGCGAAGTGAAGATTGAGGGTAACGCTCTGACGGGCACGGTTCACAACATTGGCTCCGCGAACGCTGCGGAGGTTACGGTTGCCGTCCTTGACGCAAGTGGACAAGTCATCGCGAGCAAGTCACTCGGCAAGCTCGCGGCGCCTGTGGACCTCCTCCCGAAACGGACCTCATTCAGCCTGCGGTTGCCAGCCAGGGCTGGAAGAGGTTGGAGGCTCGTTGTCGATCCCGACCGCCGCATCCCCGAGATCTACGAAGGCAATAATGAAGTCGCCCTGGACAGGTTGCTGGCGGTCAATTACGCGAAAGGATGGGATTGGAGCACATTTCGCCGAGGACGCCGGAATCAGGCTATTCGGTCTCTCTGGAGATTTGCAGAATGAGCTTCCCCTACAGACCTTGTCAGCTTTCTGTCGCTGTCATGTTTCAACTTGAGCTTGTTCTACGGCATGCTGCCCCCGAGTGGAAGGATTTCTCAAATGGCTGACATTAGGAACCTTGCCTTCGCTCTGCTGTTCGCCGCGCTGACAGGTTGTCCACTCGCTACGGCAGAGGTCTCGTATCCTCCCGGATTGCCCGGCGGCGAGAAAGTCGCAACGGCCACTTCCGATTCACTGCTGAAGCCACCCCCTTCCCTGGAAGGAGTCAGGGTTGCGAGTACTGCGCCAACGGTAGATTTCATGTATTATCCCGGCCAGACCTACAAGGGAAATCCCTGGTCGAATTGGGGGGACGGCCTCGCCGTCAACGGAAAGTATTATTCTTCCATCGGAGATCACAGGGCGCCAGAAGGCAACGCCTATCTCCACGAATATGATGCTGAGACGAATAGCTTGCGGCGCGTCGTTGATTTGAGAGAAGTGCTTAATCTGCCCGAGGGACATTACACGCCGGGCAAGATACACGGGCGGATTGACATGGGCGGAGACGGCTGGCTTTATTTCTCAACTCACCGTGGTTCGACGAGGGTCACGACGGACAAGTATCATTACAATGGCGACTGGATCATGCGGCATCATCCAACAATCGGCAAAACCGAGATCGTGGCCTGTGGCCCCGTCGGGAAGCAGTGCATCCCCTGCAGCGTGCTCGACTCCAAAAGGTTGATCTTCTACGGCGGGACTCAGTCCGGGGATGTCAGGGACAAACGGAACATGTTCTTCGCCTACGATATCAAGGCAGGGAAACTCCTCTATGCGGGTTACGGGGGCCCGGCACGCTATATGATCTTCGCAAGCTCCACGGGGCGGGTGTACTTCACTCCCGGTCTGGCCGGCACGCTCTATCGTTTGGATCCGGAGAAAGGCGGCTCCCCCGTCAGGCTTTCTGCCGCGATGGGCCTTCGAGCGGCGACCCAGGAGACACCCCGGGGATATGTCTACACCGTCTCGAAGGGCGATGGCACGCTCCGGAGTTTCAACACCAGAACCGAGCAGATTGAAGAACTGGGTCATGCGCCCGTGGGCACCCAAACTTACATCACCACGCTCGACGCAGACCCGACCGGACGATACGTCTACTACATACCTGGCGCGCACGGGGGGAGCGAGAAGGACGGCGCCGCCGTTGTGCAGTTTGACGTGAAGACGAAGAGGAAAAAAGTCATTGCTTTCCTC
>JABMQX010000853.1 GCA_013203085.1 bacterium
GAGTTCTGCCCTGGCACACATGACGCTGCTCAGCATGGCTCGCGAGTTGAACGATGGCAACATTTTCCGTACCTGCGGCCCGCTGATGTTGCAGAGAATAAACGCGGGTCAATTTCCTGCCTCATTTGCGCTCAGTCTGTTGATTCAGGGATTTGTTGCGGCCCCGGCTGGCGGCGGGGCTCTCCCGCGTTTACATTTGGCAACGTATCACCGATTAAGGGCATGGCGCTTGTTGACTCTTCCCAACACGGCCACGTGTTGCAATTCCCTGCGGTCTCGATAGTTGCTGTTTCGGGCGGTCTTTCATGCGTGAGAAGAGACTAATGGCACAGGAGTTGCTTGGGAAGGTCTGTCGCAATTAGGACTAATATGTCCAAGACTGGGTTAGTTCTGAGGCGCCGACGAGACCCTAAATCGGTGGAGAAGCGCAAGATGAATGAAGATGGAAGGATGACGATAACTCAGGCCGCGCTCGCAGTCGGTGTTAGTCCCAAAACCATCAGGCGATGGGAGGAGTCCGGCAAGGTTCCTAAAGCCAAAAAGGATTGGCGCGGTTGGCGAGTGTACTTCCCGGGCGACGTGGAGCAGCTCATGTTCTTTCACGAGGCTCTGCATTGATAGAGTCCCCCGCGATCGGGGGTGCTCGGGTTCGCCGCGGGCGAAGAATGGTACCACAGTTTATCCTTCTCGGGCCAATCGAGGGAGGCGTTACTCGCGCCCTTTGCGCTTCTTTCTGAGGAAAGAGATCGGCAGAACTCGTAGGTTATGTGCGCGTTCTGAAAAGGGAAGGCATGTAATCGAGGGGGCGGAGCTGTGGACGAGGGAGAACCTGAGAGACTTAGCCCGATTGAGGGAAGGTGTTGAAAATGGGAGATTGGTTCACCCCTATCGTTCGCCATGTCATTGCTCCCCTTTGGGCTTTCAAGGAGAGGTCCCCTTACCTTGAATACCTCAAGGTACTGGAGCGCACTCAGTATCTCTGCGAAGAGGAGCTTCGCCAGCGCCAGTGGTTTCGGTTGAAGCGAATCTTTGCCCATGCCTACGGCAATTGTCCTTTCTACACCCGTCTTTACAGGTCCTCCGGCATCGCACCCGAGGACATTCGTTCGTGGGATAATTTCCGTGAACTCCCAATTCTCACCAAAAAGCAGATCGCAGCCAATGCCGATGACATGGTCGCCAGGAACATACCGAAAGATAAGCTCATCCGGCGAAAAACCTCCGGCTCCACTGGAACTTCACTGTTCTTCCATGTGGACGAGAATGGGGCTCAATGGAGGAGGGCTTGCGCGATTCGGCACGATCGCTGGGCTGGATGGGACATGGGAGAGCCCACTGCCGCAGTTTGGGGGAATCCCCCGACGAAAGGGGGGATTCGGCTGCGGCTTCGCAATATGCTTCTACAGCGCACCCGTTACCTCGACACTCTGGATATGAACGACGATGACATCGAAGCCTTTGCCCGTAGTCTTATTTTCCGCCCGGCGACTCTCCTGTTCGGCCACTCCCACTCCCTCTATCTGTTCGCTCTTTTTGTGCGGTCACGCCGCCTCCGTGGCATCGTTCCTCGGGGCATCATAAGTACGGCCATGGTTCTATTGGAGAAACAGCGATCTGTCATTGAGTCGGTTTTTCGGGCGAAGGTATTCAACCGGTACGGTTGCGAGGAGGTTTCTCTTATCGCAAGCGAATGCGAGAATCACACGGGGCTCCATATCAACGAGGACCTGCTTGTCGTGGAGGTTCTCAAGAATGGTCGCCCGGCACTCCCCGGCGAATTAGGGGAGCTAGTGGTAACAGACCTGCTGAATTACGGGATGCCATTCATTCGCTATCGGGTCGGCGATATGGCCGTCCCTTCCGGCAGGAAATGCCCGTGCGGCCGCGGATTCCCTCTGCTGGAGCGCATTGAAGGGCGAACGGCGGACTATGTGGTTACTCCCGACGGAAGGCTTGTTTCGGGCATATCTCTCACGGAAAATTTCGCCACATTAGTTCCGGGCCTCGAGCAGATGCAGATAGTTCAGGAGGCGACCGATTTCATCCGGCTGCGCATTGTCCCGGCGGA
>JABMQX010000854.1 GCA_013203085.1 bacterium
AGATAGACCTCAGCGCCTATGCCAACAACCCGGAGCTCCACGTGCGGTTTCGGATAGTCAGCGATGCCTCGGAAAACCGCGACGGCTGGTACATTGACGATGTGCAGGTATCCGAGAACAGTGCCACCATCGGATTTTCCTGGAATGCACATACACAACCACAACCTTTCTTTGACGACATGGAGGCATCGGCCAGTGACAGCAACTGGATCGCTTCTTCCTGGCAAAGGATACCCACCGATGGGCACGAAAGCAGCTATTGCTGGGCCAGGCCTTACAAGGCCGCTGGCTCCGACTACGCTGGTCTTGTTTTAAGGGGGACAATTGACTTTTCCTGGGTCACGAATCCCCAGCTTTCCTTCTGGTATCACAAGGGGTGGGGCAATGGGGACGTATATGTGTCGTCCGACGGAGGCCATACCTGGGACCGGGTTTACCGTGATGGCCAACAGCGGGTGGATTGGCAGAGGGTTCAGGTGGACCTATCGACTTACGGTGGGCTGCCCCATATTGCGGTCAAGTTTGTCCTGCAAAACGCAGGCCCCTGGCACATAGACGATGTGGAGATCACGGGCGAGTGGACAGGTGCTCCTGAGCTTCAAATCGCCGTTGAGGCCGGTTCCGGAGAGCTGTCCTGGACGCCTTTTGGTACAGGGAGCTACACGGTAGAATGGTCCGAGGACCTGAAGGTGTGGACTCCCGAAACAGGAATGCCGATCACCGATACGTCCTGGCCCATCGGCCAGATAGAAAACCTCGGAACATGGCGGTTCTGGCGGGTTTCTGCGCCGGCGGAGTAGGATGGAATGTAGGCGGCGAGCTCATTCAGCCTGCTTATCGGCCTATCTCGATCATTGAACGCGATTCGGCACGGATACGCGGTCAGTTCGTACTGATCGCCCGCTACCAGTCGCCATAGGCTATGGTCTTGCGCCTCCACCAGGCTGACCCCGCTCACGGGCATCCTGTTGATGGACTTCGCGGAGGCCCCGTGGGTTAGCGTGGAGGGCTCTGGCGGTCATTCTACTCTTTTCATTCCGATTCGGGGATTTCGGCGTTGACCAGGATGTTTCTCGAGGTTCCGAGGGGGAGCTGGCGTCCGTGATGTTGCGGTACGATGACCTGGAGGCCCCGGCGGGCTTGCCGCCACTTGCGACGGCTGCCTCTTTGGCAGACCGGTTGAAAACCGTGACCGCGCAGAAGCCCTTCGACTTCCCTCGCGGTCATGCGGATGATGCGCCGGGGCATTAAAGGGTGACCTCGCGGGCGATTGAGCTGGGCGCCAGTTCGAGGGGAGCGGGCTCAGGGTAGAGTTCAATGGCCTCGCGGATGTTTTCCATGGCCTCCTGCTCGGTCTTGCCGGCGGAAGTGCAGCCGGGGAGTTCCGGGCGCCAGGCGGCCCATTCTGCGGTTTCGCGGTCGGGTTCATGAAGCACACGCCATTTCATGGTGAAAATCCTTCCCGGTCTTGCCTTGGGATTCTTGATCGTGATGCAAATTGCCACAGCTTGCTAAATGTAGAGCACATTTCGTCCTTGGACACATCGAGGGACCCCGCTTTCTTTTAGGTGTTGCCGCGCTCGACCGCCGCCCTCCCTGACCGTACAATGATAGAAGAATTCGGTGCGATTTACACGGTCAACGCGGCGTGCATCTACGCTGCGCAAATGAGCGTTGACTAAACCGGAATTGAGTGGTATATATCATAGTGCGGTTCGGGACGATTCCTATGGTGCACGGCGAAGTCGCGTTGAATCGCAAGTTCTCTGGTGAGAACCGTTCGGATGCGCTAAGCTCCGGGAGAGTACAGACACAGGAGGTGTAAAATGAAGACAGTTTTGGTGTTCGGTATTGCGCTGGGGATCGCAACGGTATTGGCGGCGCCGGCTCCCGCAGACGTCATCGTCATGAATAGCGGGCAATACGGCATCGGCAAAGTGTCCTCGGCAGCTTCGGGAAGGCTCAAGCTCACCACCGAGTACGGCGAGCAGTTCTTTCCCAGAAATCAGGTGGCTGGCTACTTCCTCACCCCTGAGGGAATGGAAGCGGAAGGTTATTATCAGGCCGGACTCCTTCTCGTAGGCAAAGGACATAAGGACGCCGCCCTCAAGTTTTTCCAGACCTGCGTCAAGTACGATCCCGAGTACCGCGACAAGTGCAGCTTGGCTCTCAAGGGCGGGCCTTCAGCGGTCGCACCGACTGCAACCGCCGCCGCTGCCACACCGGGAGCTGCGACCCCGACGGCATCCGCGGCACGACCTCAAACGACTGTCACGCAAGTCCAGTGCTCCGAATGCAGCGGCACCGGCGTCATCATGACCTCCAGCAGTATCGGGGAAGGCAGCGGGGAAAGACCGCGGCCCTGCCCTCTCTGCGGCGGCAAAGGGTATAAGATTCTGCGGATTCCCCCCGGACATCAAATCTGTGCCGATTGTGGTGGTTTCGGGGCCAGCGCGGGCGGAGGCAGATCAGACAGTAGCAGCTTCATCTCGAAGAAGGATATGTGTCGCCGCTGCGCCGGTCGGGGCATCGTCAAGATACCGTGGGCGCCTCCCGAAAGTACACCCGGAGAGGGATCATCGGGTGTGATGATGACCACAGGGCGCCCTTCTCCCACTCCCGGCACGCCTCCTCACGGCGCCCTCTCGATGGCAAAAGCACAAGCTAAGAACGCCGCCTCCAGTGGGCAGCCTACTCGCCCCGTCGGACCCGCGGCAATTCGACCCGTCTCGCCCACTTTCATCGAAGATACGCCCCCCGCCGAAGACACAGAGGAGATCATCGAGGAGGACGACGGGGGAGCTTCTTCTGACACCGCAACTGAGGAAGACAGTGAAGAGTCCGAGAGCGAAGAAGAAACGGCGCCGCCTCCCAGTCGCAAGCCGGGCATCTCGGCCTGGGTCGGCAGGCATAAGAAGTATATCGTTCTTGCAGGCGTCGCACTTCTGGTCTTCGCCGTCGTTTTCAACAAAATGAGTGCCAAGAAATAGGAGATGAAAGTGTCGAAAAACCTCTTTTCTCAGATAGCCTCTGCGCTGACGCTGCTCATGGTCGCTTTTCTTTTCGGCTATGCTTTTCCCGCCACGGTCCCCCTGAAGCTCAGCCGACCGGACTGGGATTTCGGCAGCATCGAGCAGGGAGAAACCGAAACTCAGAAGATCGTCATGACCAACTCCGGAGATCAGCTCTTGACAATCGAGAAGATCGAACTGCCGGAGGGCCTTTCCGTCAAACCGAGCCTCGACAATACCGAGATTCAACCCGAAAAGGACCTCGAAGTCGAGTTCACATTCGATTCCAAAGGAATTCTGGGGCAAATTCAGCAGTATGCTTATGTTTTCGTCTCTGGAGGGGACGAGAAAAGCATCGTCTCGTTTACAATCAAGGGTGAGGTCTCTGCGAAAAGCGAGCCGAGACTCCGGGTAACCCCCCAAACATGGGACTTCGGGACCGTGACTGCCGGAGACCCGAAAAAACAGGTCTTCCGCTGCGAAAACGTGGGAACAGCCGACCTGAAAATCGAGAAAATCCAGATCTACGACTCCCGGTTCAAGGTCGGACCCAATATCGTCAAACAGACCCTCGCCCCGGGAGAAAAAGTCGATTTCGTTGTCTCCGTGACGGGCACTCGTCAGGGCAGGTATGACACCGATTTCTACGTGAAATCCAACAGCGCCAGCGGGAGCTTCACGAAGGTCGGCATTAAAGGCTACGGCGTCAGCAAGACCTTGGGGCTGGTGATCTCGAGCACTCTTTCGTCCGTCACCAACAACACACCTTACCGCGCTGAGATAACGAGAACTGACAAGCTCGGAAAGACCGGGAACATCGTGGTCGAGAGAAATAGCAAGAAATCTTTCCCGCAAGAGCCGGGTGTTCGTCCCTCGCCGACCGATCTGGAGAATTACACTTTGACAGTCAAACTCGTGAGACCTCCTCTCCCGGGCGCCAAGCCCGCCGAAAGGAAACCGGCAGCCCCTTCCCCAAAACCAGAAGCAAAACCCGCAGAGGAAAAGCCGCCTGAGGCAATAACCCCTCTGCCGAAACTTCCCGCCGCCAAGCCCGAGAAACCTGAGCCCTCGAAATCCCCCGAAGGAGAAGAACAGCCCGCGCCAAAGCCCGAGGGAGTCAAGATTTCTGATGTGCAAACGCCGCCAGCGGAGAAACCTCCTTCGGAAAAGCCTGAAAAGGCGGAACCTCCCGAAAAACCAGAACAGAAAAAAGAAGAGAAGATTCCCGAAAAATCGAAAGAGAAGAAAGAGCCTGCCGCCGTTGCCCCTTCTGAGAAAAAGGAGCCGGAAAAACCGCCTCAGGAACCTCCTTCAAAGCCCGACGAAACCAAGTCCCCCGAGGGGAAAACCGCTGCACCTCCGAGTGGGCCAGAGAAATCTTCCGGTTCCGAAGAGCCGCCCAAAGATCCAGCCAAAAAGGCTCCGGGCGCCGGATAGAAGGCGTACCCGGCGGGGCCTTTCCCCGGACGCGAGGAGCGCCAGGAATCGGGCCGAAAAAGAAGAGCTAGCGCTTCACCATCTTTGCGGCATAACCTCCATCGCCGCCTCCTACCTTCGGAAGAAACTCTTTTTCGTCCTCCAGTTCGAAATCCCCTCTTTCCCTCAGGAATTCCCCGATGACCTCCTGATTCTCCTCCCGTTCTATACTGCACGTGCTATACACCAACACGCCTCCTTGTTTGAGAACCTTGCACCCGCTTCGCAATAAATCAAGCTGAAGTTTGGGCAATTTCTTCAAATCCGGCTCTTTCAGCCGCCATCTCGCCTCTATTCTTCGCCTGAGGACGCCCGTATTGGAACAGGGCGCGTCAACCAAAACGCGGTCAAACTGCGGTTTCAGAAGGGCATCAATTTCAGTCCCATCCGCGACCAGCGGACGCACTATGCTTGTCCCCAACCTCTCGACATTCTCTCGCAGCAGCGACATCTTTCCCTCCGCAATATCGCACGCGACCACCAGACCGTGGTTGCCCAACAATTCCGCGACATGGGTGGCTTTCCCGCCCGGGGCAGTGCACAAATCGAGCACTTTCTCGCCCGCAACCGGTGCCAGCATCTTCCCCGGAAGCGTCGCAGAAATGTCCTGAAGATAGAATAGCCCTTCCCGAAAAGACTGGAGATCCGACAGCCGTTTTGGGGAATTAACGATCTCGATTGTCCCATCTTCTTCGCGAGGAACCGCTTGCACTTCCTTCTCAGCCATCTTTTCGATGAGACTGTCCCTGTCTATCTTGAGAGCGTTGACCCTCGCGGTCATGGGAGGGGGCGCATTATTCGCGATACAGACCGATATCGTCGCATCCTCCCCAAGTCGCTCGACCCATCTTCCAACGAGCCACCTCGGATGGGAGTGAACGATGGCGATGTGCTCGACAATCCCTTCCTCCCGCTCGGGGAAAGGAATGGACGATGCCCGAGCAGCCACCTTACGAAGAACCGAGTTGGCGAACCCGGACGCCTTCTTTCCCCCAGTAGCTCTTGCCAATTTCACCGATTCGTCAACCGCGGCGTATTCCGGCACCCTCGCCATGAAAACAAGCTGCAAGACGCCAAGCCGGAGGACATCCAGCAGCCGGCGTTCGATTCTCCTCACCTTCACGCCTGAGAACTTTTCGATGACCCAGTCCAACGTCAACCGCCTTCGTAGAGTGCTGTACACCAACTCCGTCGCCAGCCCTTCTTCCCTCCTCGAAAGATTCGACGCGACCAGAGATTCCGAGAGAATCTCCGTGGCAGTCCTGTGCCGGCCCTTTTGAGCGCGATCACGCAGCGAGGAAAGGACCTGCAAAGCCAGAGCTCTCGCGCTGCTCATCTTTCCGCCGGTCTCAGCCGTTCCGGCGACCGAGTTCGCCGCTCGCCCGCGACCTCTGTGAGCCGTTTCTGAACAGCCCATGCCTTTTTCTCCTTTCAGCGCCGCAATCGCAGCAGCCGTTGACACACCTCTCTGGAAATGTTATACAAAAATAGCTCTTCAATAAAGCTTTCACCGTTTATATGGGTTATGACAAATGATTAAGCTGGGAGTCAATGTGGACCACGTCGCCACCGTCCGTGAGGCTCGCAAGACGGTCGAGCCGGACCCGGTTTGGGCGGCGGCGCTCTGCGAGCTTGCCGGGGCAAGATGCGTCACCGTACATCTTCGAGAGGATAGAAGGCACATCCAGGACAGAGACCTCTACATCCTGCGACAAACCGTCCGCACAAA
>JABMQX010000104.1 GCA_013203085.1 bacterium
GGCGAGTTCTGTTCCCCCTTCTCCGCCTTTTCGCCAGACTTCGCTGACGACGGCGTCCTCCGCACCGGCGCCAACGGCGATTTTCCTTGCCAGCTCGATCTCTCCGTCGGTATCGGAAGCGAAACGGTTGATAGCCACAACGAGGGGAACGCCAAAGACCCTGATGTTTTCAATTTGTTTGAGCATGTTGGCGGAACCCTTCTTGACGGCAGCGAGGTCCTCTTGAAGGAGGGCTTTGTCGAGAGGCTTCCCGGCGACAACCCTGTACCTACCGCTGTGCGCCTTGAGGGCGCGAATGGTTACCACGAGAACGACGGCGTCGGGGGACAATCCGCTATAACGGCACTTGATGTTCATGAATTTCTCACATCCCATGTCGGCGCCGAAACCGCTCTCGGTGACGACGTAATCGGCGAGTTTGAGTCCGATTTTGTCGGCAATGATGGAGCTGTTTCCGGGGGCGATATTGGCGAAGGGGCCTGTGTGGACGAAAACGGCAGTGCCTTCGGTGGTCTGGAGGAGGTTGGGCTTGACGGCATCCTTCAAGAGGACTGTCATCGCGCCGGCGCATTTGAGGTCCTCGGCGGTCACGACCTCGCCGTTCGAGTTCATGGCCACGACGACTCGTCCGAGTTTCTTTCTGAGGTCCTGAATGCCGGTGGTGAGGGAAAGCACGGCCATCACTTCGGAGGCGGCGGTGATGTCGAAAGCGGTTTCTCTCGGTATGCCATCGCTTCGTTTGTTGCCGAGCCCGGTTGCGATGCGGCGGAGGTTTCTATCGTTGACATCGAGGACGCGTTTCCAGGTGATGGTGAAAGGGTCTATGTCGAGGGCGTTGCCTTTCTGGATGTGGTTGTCAATGTAAGCGGCAAGAAGATTGTTTGCGATGCCTACGGCGTGGAAGTCGCCAGTGAGGTGAAGATTGATGCTTTCCATGGGGACGACCTGAGAGTGGCCTCCTCCGGCGGCGCCTCCTTTTATGCCGAAAACGGGGCCGAGGGAAGGTTGCCGGATGGCGGCAATGGCTTTCTTGCCGAGGCGATTGAGAGCAAGGGAAAGGCCAATGGTGGTGACGGTCTTCCCCTCCCCGAGAGGAGTGGGGGTGATGGCGGTAACGTCAATGTACTTCCCGTTGCGTCGCCTTGTGAGGCGGTCGAGGACGCGGAGATCAACTTTGGCGATGTACTTGCCGTAACATTCCAGTTCGTCCTCCTTGAGGCCGATGGAACCAGCGATCTCAGATATGGGTTTGAGCTTGATGCTGTGAGCAATGTCCAGATCGGATTTCATTTCGAGGCGTTCTCCTCCGAAGAAAAGCAAACCCCGCAACCACGGGGGCTAACAAGAAATATTCCTATATCAAACGAGCGGGGAAGTTACAAGAAGAAAGAGCAGGGGGCGGCAACGCCTCAGCTACCGACGCAATCGCCAGCGTCACCTCGACATTCCGGCGCCGCGGCTTTTGAGGTGGCGTGGGCATCTTGCCCATGATCCCATGGGGGAGACCCCCGTGCCACGCTATCGCCCGAAGGGCCTCGGGTCGTTCCAACATGCCCGTCACCGCCAATAAGTGAGGGATTACCACCCGCTTCAACTTGGGCTTGACAGGGTTCCCGGGTCCGGCATAATGAACGCTGGACTAAGGGACACATCGCTTTTCGAAAAAGCAGTCAAACGTTTCTTGGGGACATGACAATGATCGGGCCGAGACGCTTGCTGCCAGCTCCTTTCAGATGCGACGGTGAGGTGCCCTCGGCAGAGACGGCGCACGCCCAGGACCAAGAAGCAACGGCGTCTTATACAGAAGCAAAGCGCTGTCTAAAGGATTTATACGGAACTGTATATACAGAAGTTCTGTGCGGAGACGAAGACCAGAGATGAAGCAAGTCAACATCGGCAACCTGACTTTCAGCAAAGTCATCTGCGGGGCAAACCCCTTCTATGGCCACTCCCACTTCAGTGACGCCCGCGACGCGGAGTATCTGGGCCGTTTTGATGACGAAGCGATTGAGCGGACGATAGCGCATTGCATTGGCCTGGGGGTCAACACGGTCGAGTCCTGCGGAAACGAGCGAATCGTAAAGATCCTCTCACGACTCCGGGAGGCGACGGCAGGCCCCATTCACTTCGTGGGCAGTACGCGAATTGACGAGACCTCAGAGATGAAGAGCCACCAGAAGAAGCTTTCCTTTCTGATCGAGAACCGGGCCGATATCTGCGTCGTCCACGCCCAGTTCGTTGACCGTCCGAGGAAGAGGAAAGGAGATTCTATCGCGGGGCTTGCCCGCCTCGTTGAGAAAATCCACGCCGCCGGCCTGCTGGCCGGCATCTCCACTCATCGGGTCGGGACTGTGGAGCTGTGCGAGAATCAGGGGTATGGGGTCGATACGTACCTGTTCCCTGTGAACCTGTCCGGGTTCGTCTATCCTGGTTACGACGGAACGGAGAGTGTGCACGACCGGATCGATATTGTCCGAAGCACACCCAAGCCCTTCATCCTCATCAAGACCCTCGGCGCGGGGAGGATTCCCCCCGGCGAGGGGCTTCCGTTCATCGCGGAGAACGCCAAGGCCAACGATATAGTCTCCATCGGCTTCGGATCGGATGATGAGGTCAGTGAGTCAGTCGAGCTTGCCGATAAGCTCTTCTGAAGGGGCAGAAGCGGGGAGCACAGAACCAGCAGGTGCACGCGACCTTGTGACCTCGGCGCGTGACCTATTCGTTAGCTGGAGACACCCACTCTTGCACGATTATGAACATACGCAACCGGGAACATTCATCCGAGTGTGGGTTGGGTTGTGGGTGATTGTCTTCGCCACCGCGGCGGCAGTGATGCTGGCGTCGGGCAGCAGCGAAGAAACAGCTATCGTATTCAGCGCGATTGCGGCGATGCTTGCGATTTGTGTCGCTCTTTTTCACTCGTTGACCGTCCGGGTCTCGCGCAACGATATTGTCCTTTCATTCGGTGTTGGCATCATTCAAAAGAGTTTTCTCATCGACGACATTCAAACCGCTGCTATCCTTCGAAATCGCTAGTACAACGGTTGGGGTATCAAGCGGATACGCGGCGGGTGGCTCTACAACGTGTCGGGATTCGATGCGGTTGAGATTCAGCTCAAGAACGACCGCAGATACAGAATCGGAACTGATCACCCTCAGGAACTCCTTGCGGCTATTGAATCGGCAACTGCAGCTTCCAGCTAACAAGTCGTTGCACCGGAGCGGCGGGCCGCGTACAGTCTGAATCAACGGTCAACCGGCCGCCGCCCGGTGAACTCAAGCGTTAGACAAGAAGAACTACAGAAGGAATGAACAATGGGAATCATGCGCCAACCGACAAGCAAAGTGAGGTATGTTCTACGGGCTGCGACATTCGTAATTCTCAGCGTCGGCTTCGTAGCACGCATATTCGGCGAATCAGTTGGAGAGAGCACAAAGCCATCGAACGGCCTCATTGCGTTCGCAGATGCACCCGACCAAAGGCCAGGTCCGCAGGCAACACAATATGCTCAGATCTACACAATCACACCAGATGGCAGAAACAGAAAGCAGCTCACGACGGGGAAACAGGGAAATTTCTTTCCTGCATGGTCATCAAGCGGAGAACAGTTGGCATTTGTTTCTATACGAAATCGGAAGCGTGAAATCTGGATTATAGATTCCAGTGGAAAGGACGAACGGTTCATCACATCAGGTTTTTTACCTGCCTGGTCTCCCGATGGGAAGAAACTCGCATTCACGAGATCAGATGCGAAGCAACGACGCCAGATATGGATTATCGGTGTTGACGGAAGAGGCGAGAAGCAGCTTACGTCAGAAGGCTTAAACCATTGCCCAACCTGGTCGCCGAAGGGCGACAAGATCGCCTACTGGTCGGGAGATGCTCGAGGATTCGGACAGGTTTGGGTCATGAGAAGTGACGGTACACAAAGCCGACAATTAACCCATCCCCGAAAGAATGAATACACTCCTGATGGAAGCAGTGCGAATGCGCCTGCATGGCTCTTCAGTGAGCAGATTGCCTACTGGGCTGGAATAGAACGTCGTTATGGTCAAATCTGGACCATGAACCCGGATGGCAGTAACCAGAAACAATTGACTAACGAACCTGCACCGGCTGTAAGTGACAATCCGACCTGGTCGCCAGATGGAAAGAAAATTCTCTTTGACACGCAACGTCGAAAACGTCCCGAGATTTGGGTAATGAATTCCGATGGCTCAGATGAGCGTGTGCTGGTATCTGATGTCAAAGTGATTCCCATGCGCACTTCCTGGCAGCCTGTGTTTTCTGAGGGGTCTAACAAGCCGCATCCAGGCGACGGCATATAGCCGCGCCTGATCCGCAACGTTACGTGACCTGTTCCTTCTGCTGATACCTTTGCCGAAATCCCTCGACGAACCGGGAGGCGGCCTCTCGGTCCCAGGGGAACAGCACGGCGGTGCCGAAGTCCCGCCACGGCGGGATGGAAAGGAGCGTTCCGAGGACACGAAACACGAAGGCTACCTGCCGCCCTTGCCCGCACTCACCGGCGCGAATTTCTGGATGCGGTGGTTGTGGCTGTCGCTGACGTAGACGTTGCCGGAGGCGTCCACGGCAATGCCCAGGGGGACGTTGAGCTGCCCGGGGCCATCTCCGAACTCGCCCCACTCGGTCACGAACTTGCCTTCAGGGGTGAGTTTCTGAACGCGGTTATTATCGGAGTCGGCGACCTTGAGGAAGAACTCGCCGTCGCCGAGATGAATTCTCATACCGTAGGTCCACAGTTACGGATTCTCAAGGATGCGGTAGAAGCGGCGGGGGGCGAGGGATGGGGGAATGCCCGTCATCGAGCCGTCGTCAATCCACGACGACAGTGCCAAACCGCTCTCCGTGGGGGGCTGGGCTTGAGGCTCAAAGCGCTCGCGGGCGACATGCCAGGTGGAAAGGTCCTCGGTATACAGGATCGAGTACGTTCTCCTGTCGTTGGAACTCCACCTCAGCGTCACCTCGCCGGGAGCGGGGCCGCGGGACACGCGGTTGATGTAATACTCATACGCCCCCAAATCTACCCCTCCGCCTTTTCCCCCATAAGCCACACGGGGGTTCCCATCCAGGTCATGTGCGAGGATTAGGTCGCCGTAGGCGCCGTAGTCCGAGTCGATGCAAGGAGAGGCGGGCCTGAGTCGGAAGTTCCCGGCATCAGCATCCTGAAAAAGTGGATCCGCGTCTATATTCTCGTTGCCCTCCCAGCCCCCGCCGATGTCGCAGTACCTGGCCATCAGGCTGCTCGAGCCTCTTTCGGAACCCTCCAGCACTACATCCTCTCCATTTCCCCAGATAATGCAGCGCGTGGCCTCTTGGGTGTACGGCTCGCAGTACATCAGGCCTACCCCCCGTGCGTTGCCGCTCACGGTGCAATTGACCAGCTCCACCTGGCTCACGTCGCCGCACCACAGACCCCATTGGCTGTTGTGGGTCAAGGCCGAGGATTCGATTAGGGCCGGCCCTGTCCCCTGAACGCTGACCCCGTATGCGTTGCCGTCGAACGAGCAGGCCAGGACGTTAGTCGCGTCGTAGACAGCAAGCGCGGTCCCATTCCCGGAGAATGTACTTCGCATAACCGTCAGCCCATCGAGGGCCCCAGCGATAGCCACCGCGTTGTCCTCAAGTACGCACCGGTCTACGAGACAGGCCAGGGGTCGCCCTCCGTGCCGGGCCCAGGCGCTGATGCCTTCGGGGGAGCGCTGCGCGCGTATACCCCGGATCTCGCAATCCACGACCAGAACATAACCTCCGTCAGCACGGCATTTGATCCCCGTCTCGTAGGTGCCGGAAATCCGGCATTCGGCTACGATCAGGCCGCCCGTGTCGGGCCCCCTTACCGCCCTCCAGGCATAGGCAGCGTCCTCTTCGGTGCAGTCCTGGGTCACGGCGACCGCCCTTATCTCGCTGTCTATTCCGGCTGTGATCCCGCCCCAGATTCGCGTTTGGTCAGCGCCACAACCGACCAACCTGAGCTGCGCGCCCATCACCACGTCCCCTTGATAATCCCCCGGGGCAACCGATATGGTATCCCCCGGCGAAGCGACATCCATGGCCGACTGGATGGACCTCGCCGCGGTCTCCGGCGTGAGTTAAGGCGACTCGTCAGAGCCGTCCAGTGACACATAGTGCGTGTCACACCGCCCAGAGGTGCAAAGGAATAATGCTGTGGCGATGAGAGATGCAATCAAGCCGCTTTTCATGTCATCCTCCTCCTAATGTCCGCAATGGCGCACCGACAGCATCGCGTCCGCCCGCGTTAGGGCTCCCATTCCTCACCCACCTCCAGCACAACGTCCTCCTCGATATTCGTGCCATCTTTGCTCACGACGTTCAGAGTCTATGAGATTTGACCGTATCCACCGTCGTGCTGCCATCGGGACGCGTGGTTTCCACTTCTCTGACGATTTCCCAGACTCTGGTGTGATCGTCCCGTTGGTCAACGAGCTCCACAGGGGGGTACTCGGCTACTACCTTGACAGGCGCAGCGCCGTCAGTGGGGAATTCAGGAAAGCCTGTTGCTGTAAGTCGCCCCCCCCCTCGTGAGTTGCAGAAAAAACAGTGCTCTGCCGGTGAGAAGAACCGAGGTGAGAATTACCGCCTGTTTGATCCCTTTAGCCTTCATCATACCCGCCTCCTTTTGCTGAAGGCATCACCCGATAATGATCCCATGCTATCAAGATATGATATCAAGGTATCTAATAGCACCCCCGGACGAAAAAGTCAACCCCAATTCTCGAAAAAATCGTAATGAGTTTCACGCTCTCGCCCGACCGAGAGTAGATACTATCACAGTGCGAAGTGTGATTGTTGAAGATCGAGAAGAATCTTGAGGGGGAAAAGCGTGCGACGGGGGCTGATCGGGGAAGAAGGCACTCGCTCCGAGGAACAATCGAGGGAGGCTGCATGCAATGTTGAAATCGGCTGCCAGCCACTTTTTGCAGGGGAATCAGGGTTTGACTGTGCTATCCTTTTGCGAGACAATATTGGCCGGAGCCAGGGCGGCTCGCGGTGTCAGGTCTCTTCTCGTTGTCCCTATTGGCGGAGTTGTGAAATGCGGAAATGGTCATTCATCTTGATGTTCGTCAGCTTGATATCAGTGCCACGACTGGAGGCGGTTGTCATTAACGAGATTATGTATCATCCAGTCGGGGAAGGCGAATCGCTGGAGTATGTTGAGCTGTACAACGAGGACGTCTTGCCCTTCGACCTTAAAGGCTGGCATTTCTCCGAGGGGATAGATTTCACTTTTCCGGAAGGGGTCATCATGCCGCCGCACTCGTACCTTGTGGTTTGCAGGGACGTGGAGGCGATGCGATCCGCGTACGGGATCAGCAACGTGATCGGGCCTTTCGGCGGTAGGCTCAGCAACACCGGGGAAAGGATAGGGCTTGCGAACCCGTACGGGGCGGTGGTCAGAAGGGTGAGATATAGCGACCGGTATCCGTGGCCGGCTGCCACCGATGGGGCGGGACATTCCCTTTCGCTTAGAAGCCCTCTCATGGTCGGCGAGGAGCGAGAGAGTTGGGGAATAAGTCCTTTCGTAGAGGGAACGCCGGGTCGCTCGAACAGTTCGACGGACATTGTGAAGCGAACTCGGCTCGTCAAGATAGGAGAGGAGTGGAGGTACTTCAAGGGGACACAGGAAGCCTCCAAGCCGATGGACGCGTGGAGAATGCCTGGTTTTGACGATTCATCATGGTCTCGGGGAGAGACCCCCGTAGGGTACGGTTTTCCCGACTGCCGGACTGTGCTGGACGACATGCGGAGCAATTACTTTTCGGTCTTCATGAGAGATGAGTTCTTCCTGGAGGATCCGGGGAACGTCAGCGTACTTCTGTTAAGCATAGATTATGAAGATGGGTTCGTGGCGTACCTGAACGGGGTGGAGATTGCCAGGCGGATGATGGGGAGTCCGGGCAGCCCGGCGTACTACGACACTCCCGCGGGGGCACACGAGGCTGGGATGGCGGAGGAGATTGACGTTTCGGAGTTCATTTCGGTTCTGGTGGCAGGCTACAACCTGCTGGCGATACAGGGGCATAACACGAGTTTGAAGAGCGGGGACTTCCGGGTCGCTCCGGAGTTGATCGCAGAGGCAACCGTGAAGGCTGCGAGTGCGCCGCCGGCGGTGATCAATGAGATACGGACGGACATCGCCGGGTGGGGCTGGCTGGAGCTGTATAATTCCACACCGAAACAGATTGATGTCGGCGGGTGCTATCTCAGCGATGACCCGAGGGACCTTTTGAAATACGAGATACCCGCGATGACGGTTTTGCCTTCGGGAGATTTCGTCGTGTTTTACTCGATGATGATCGGTATCTCCCTTCCGGCGGAGGGGGGGGGCGTCTATCTTACTTCGTCGGATGGAGCGAGAGTTCTGGACGCTTTTGCCTTCGACGAAGAGACAATGGACATCAGCCGAGGTCGTTATCCGGACGGCGGAGAGAGATGGTGGGCGATGGTGAGTCCGACACCGAATCAGGCGAACGAAGTCTCCGTCGAGGAAAATGTTGTGATTAACGAGATAATGTACCACTCCCCTTCCGGGAAAGAGGAAGAAGAATACGTGGAGTTGCACAACAGAGGTTCCTATCCGGTGGCTTTGGGCGGATGGTCTTTCACGGAAGGTATCAGCTACATTTTCCCGAAGGTCATGATACCGGCCGGGGGGTATTTGGTTTTGGCGAAGTCGCCTGAGGCGATTATGGAAAAATACCAGATCACGGGGGTACTGGGGCCGTTTGCGGGAATTCTCCGGAATGAAGGAGAGAACATCGAGCTTCGGGACTCGCTGGGGAACATCGTGGATGAAGTGCACTATTACGACGGGGGGCGTTGGCCCTTGTGGGCAGGAGGGGGAGGATCGAGCTTAGAGCTTATAGACCCCCGTCAGGACAACAGCGTTGCGCCGGCATGGGAAGCGAGCGATGAGACAGGGAAAGCGGAATGGGAGCACTACGAGTACGAAGGCGTTCGGGGCTCCGGGGTTCACGGGACGGGGCAATCTGAGTTTCACATGTTTCTGATGCACCGGGGCATCTGCTATCTTGATGACATTGAGGTGCGCGATAGTAAAGGCGCCAATCTCATCCCGAACGGCTCGTTCGACACGGGAACAACGACATGGCTGATCGAAGGGGACCATATCCAATCGGAGCGGACGACGGAGGATTTTCACAGTGAGCCGGCGTGTCTGAAGATCGTGGCGACGGGGCGAGGAAACACCGGGGTGAACCGGATAGAATGCGACACGAGTCCGTCGCTGCAAACAGGGACGACGTACACGGTTTCTTTCTGGGCGAAATGGCAGCGAGGTATAGACCTTCTTATGACCCGGTCATGGAACCACACCATGGCGAGGGCTAACCGCCTGCAGATGCCGGAAAAGCTTGGGACTCCGGGGAAGATCAACAGCGTCTATCAACCGAATCTGGGGCCACTGATTTACGATGTGACGCAGTGGCCTATTGTGCCGATGTCCCACCAAAGCGTCAGCGTGCGGGCGAGGGTGACTGACGCCGACGGGGCCGATTCGGTAACACTTTTTTACAGGAACGACGGTCCCTCAAAGTACTTGCCGGTGAACATGCTGGACGATGGAAGGCACGGAGACGGTCGTGCGGGAGACGGGGTCTATGGAGCCTCCATCCC
>JABMQX010000010.1 GCA_013203085.1 bacterium
GCATTTGCTCCGTCTCAAAATACTGGAGAATCCCAACTTTTTCGCCACCCCCCTTTTTTTAAGGAAGAGGAGCAATCGCTCTTCCCACACGACCCATTCCAGGGCCTCCGTCTGCAGAAACAACCAAACAAAACCGCCTTGCATGCCGCCCGAACACAGCCACACGCGTTGGGAAGTTGCCAGAGGAGCGGATTCTTGGTATATAGGGCGAGACGGGAGTGTTTCTTGGCTGGCTTGCCGAGGAATCGGATGGAGTCCGGGAGCAGTTGGTCTTGTTCTGAAGCAGGAGGGAAATCAGATGAATAGACGGTCCTTTTTGAAAGTCTTCGGCGGCACGGCAGCGTCGGCCGTGATCGGAGGAAGAATTGACGCGGCGGTGGAGGCGCCGGAAAAACCTTCACCAAGCGAGCTGAAACCTATGCCGAAGAGGGTCCTGGGGAAGACGGGCGAAAAGCTCTCGATTATCGGATACGGTGGTTTCGCTCTGAACAGGGTGGAACAATCGGTCGTAAACAACTCGGTAAACATGGCGATTGACCGGGGGGTAAACTATTTCGACGTCGCTCCTGAGTATGGAGACGCGGAGGAGCGAATGGGGATCGCGCTGGAGGGAAAACGAAATAAGGTCTTCCTTTCCTGCAAGACCGCGAAGAGAGACAGGAAAGAGGCGGAGACGGAGCTTCACAGGTCGCTGAAGCGCCTCAAGACCGACCACTTTGATCTGTATCAGTTGCATCACATCAGGACTAAGGAAGAGACCGAGCGGGCCCTCGCCCCCGGCGGCGCAATTGAGGCGTTTCTTGAGGCGAAGAAGAAGGGGCAGGTGAGGTTTCTCGGTTTCTCATCGCACACGACGAAGTCGGCATTGCTCGCCCTGGAGAAGTTCCCCTTTGATTCGGTGATGTTCCCCATCAACTTCATGGAATGGTTCAAAATCGGTTTCGGACCGGCAGTTGTCGAGAAAGCGAAGGAGAAAGGGGCGGCGATCATTGCCATCAAGCCGATGTTCCGGGGCGTGTGGGCGCCGGGAGCGAGGAGACCGGCAAAAAAATGGCAGTTTGGGTGGTACCAGCCGGTGTCCGACCCGGCGGAGGTGGACCTCGCTCTTCGTTTCACTCTGTCGGAGCCTGTGACGACAGCGATTACGCCCAGCGACGTAAGGTTGGTCCGTCTGGCCATTGACATCGCACCGAATTATCGGCCCCTCAAGAACCAAGAGCGCAAGAAACTGCGGGAGCTCTCGAAGGGGCTCGTTTCCTTCTTTGAAAGGGAGGAGAAGCGTTTCGCATTTTACAGAGAGTGTGGTGAGCGCTTGATACCAGTCTGAGCGGCGAACGGTTGAAAGACATCGGGGATTTGAGGCAGTCCCCACTGGGATTGGAACGACATTGCTTCGGCGGCGATTCGCGATCCGACCGGAAGGAGGGAAAAAGATGGCGAGAGCTGGATTCCTGCTGACTGTTGCGCTGTTGAGCTTGCACACAGCGAGCGGAGGCGTTTTCGCCTCGGAAGCGGTTTCCGCAGCCATGAGCGATTTCCGTTTCACTGATGTTACGCGAGCCGCAGGTGTCGCCGGGCTTGAGCAATACGGCGGGCACGGTATCGCCTGGGTGGATGTGAATCGCGATGGGTGGGATGACGCCTACACGACAAATATCTTCGATGCGCCGTCGCTCCCGGACCTGCTGTATATCAATACGAAGAAAGGTTCATTTCGCGAGTCTGCCAGAGAACGAGGTGTCGAAGACAACTTCCCGCAGGGGAGTCACGGCATCTCGTTCGGGGATGTTGACGGTGACGACGACTACGACCTGTTCAACGCGACCACGGGAGGACCGGATCACCTCTACCGGAACGACGGTCACGGGCGGTTCACGGACATCTCCCGGAAAGCTGGAATCTCTTCCCAGACGACTCTGACTCGCGGTGTTGTGTTTGCGGATTTCGATGGCGACGGGGACCTCGACATCTTCTGTTGCACGCCCAGTCCTGCGTCCTGGAAAGGCAAATTCCCCATCTGGGACGGTCCGACGAATATTCGCCGGTTCTACATCAATCGCGGTGATAGCACCTTCTCAAGAGAAGAGCGAGGAGTACCGTTCATCTCATTCGAGCAAGGATGTACCGCCGCGGACTTCGATCGGGACGGTGATGAGGACTTGTTCATCTGCCGCTGGGCAAGACCGAGCCTTCTCTATCGCAACGATGGGAAAGGGCATTTTGCACCCTGTTCTGAGGAAGTTGGCTTGCCCGCTGACGGCGACAGGCACGTCAACGGAGCAACCTTCGGGGACATTGACAACGATGGCGATCTCGACTTGATTGTCGGCCCCTGGCCGGAGAGCAGAGGAATCTGCGAGGTTTATGTGAACGATGGCACAGGCCGGTTCCGTCGCTCCCAGAGACTCGCTGCCCTGGGTTTCACGCCGATGCTTGCCGACCTGGATAACGATGGCGACATGGACCTTTACACAGGAACAAACCTCTTCGCGAACAACGGGAAGGGGCGCTTTCGGGACGTACCGCTGGGCGGGATGTCCGTTCGTCTGAACGATCCCCGCTGTTCGGCCACAGCGGACCTCGACCACGATGGCGACCTTGACGTGTTCCTCATCTGCAAACGCTCGCAGAATTTCCTCTTTCGCAACGAAACGAACAACGGCAACTGGTTGAAGATCAAGCTCGTGGGACCCGGGGGAGTAGCGGGCGGCTTCGGCTCGTACGTGTGGCTTTACGATTCCGGGCACGCGGGCGATAAATCCCATCTTCGCGGGACGCGGTACGCCCAATCGGCTTTCGGCTACCTCGGTCAGCATTCCCCGACCCTGCATTTCGGAGTTGACGCCAGAAAGCGATACGACCTGAAGGTAAGGTTCCTCGATGGAAAAGAGGTTGTAACTTCGGGTGTCCGGGCGGGAACCACAGTGCTCGTGCGACATCCGAGCTCCCGTGGAAAGTGACGGGAAGGCAGCCTTACGCCGCTGCCAGAGCGGCAGCGGTGGCCTATGAAATGGCCGGTCCGAGACGATGTCACCCGAATAGAAACCTACCGCGTGGGACGGACCTCCTTTTCCCAATCCGCGAGGAGGCGCTTCAGTTTCTTCACGTCGCTCTCTCGACCTGCGAGAAGGTTCTTTTTCTCCCCGGGATCGCGATGGTCATTCCTCCTCCAAGACACATATCCCAAACTCTGTTCCCACATTCTTCCCTTTCCTGGCTCACCGCTGGGTTTCAGATTTCCCTTCGACGGCGTTATTGCCGGCAACGATTTCGGCTGTGCCCAGCTCGACCGCTGGGTGCTTGCCCGGGGCTGATCTCGACAGGTCGCTCATGGCATTACCCACCACCACGATCCGCTTGCATTCGCCTTCCGCTTTGATCGCTTGTTCCGCTAATCCTGTGAAGATATTGCCGGAAATCACAATATCGGAGGTATTCTCCAGCACGATGCCCGCAGCCGGGTCATCCCGCCTGACACCGCCGCCTATGTGAGAGTTGGAGAAGTTGTTCCCTGTAACGGTGATCCGTCCGCTTCCGGGTCCGACCACCAGCGCCCGTTGCGCGACGATAGTAAACGTGTTAGCAGAGATGGCGCAGCCCCAGGCGTCCCTCACGTCCACGCCACCGCCAGAGTTGTGCGCGATGACGTTGGCGCTGACGGTGATACCGTAGCAGTCGCGATCGAGAACAACGGCAGTGCCCTGACATTCCTCGATCATGTTTCCGCTCAGGACAGACCCGTAGGTGTTCTCGATGACGACGCCGTGCCGCAGGTGGTCGTCGAGGTTGTTGCCGTTCATGCAGAGGTTGAAACTGTCAATGCAGCGAACAGCATCCTGGTTCTCCTCGAATTGGTTTCCGTTGACCACGATGTCGTGCCCCCTGAGGATGTTGAGACCCGCCCCGCCGTTGTAAGTGATGATGGAGTCGGCGATACGGGGGTCCTCGTAACAATCAATGAGGTTGATGCCATGCCCCCCGTTGTGGTCAATGGACATGCCATGAATGTATATCTCGTTGACGCCCTCTGCCCGCACTCCGTCGCCGCTTTTGGGATTGCCGCTGATGCGGAAGTCAGCGAGCTGAACTCGCCAGATTCGCGCCCCACGATCGGCAGCGCGGTTCCTGGGGCGGAGGATCAGCGCGGGTTGGCCTTCCTGATTGCGATTGATCAAGTGCGTCGCTGCTCCAGCTCCTTCGATCCTCGTGTTCTCCCTGCTCAGGATCAGAGGACGAGTCAGCAGAAAGTCGCCCGGTGGCAGCTTGACAATCCCGCCGCCCTCCGGCACAGCTTCGAGAGCCTTGTGAAGATCAGTGTACTGTGAAGCAAGTACGACAGCCGCCCGCTCCGACACCCTCACGGCTTGCGAAGAAGCTGACGAGCCGCATATCAGACACACTCCTATCAGCAGGAGCATGCCAGTCGGCAATGATGCCCAAAAGAGGCTTTTTGACCGCTTCATGATCCCTCCTCCCTTGTGGTCTAAGATGTTCAGTGAAAAGGGCTGTTTAATGACGGCAGCCCTGCAAGCAGTTTACGACGAACAATAGCTCACTTTCAAGGGCGCGACGACGCTCGCTTAGCGGCGCAACCCTCGCGGCCATCCCGCCTCCGGGGGCATGCGACCGTTTGTTTCAACATCTTCCGTCCGCGGATGGAGCCCTCATTCTGTAGCTGATTCGGGGTTTCCGTGCGGCTCAAGTGCGTATTCGACCGCGGCCATAGCATGGATTTTCGTGGTATCAAACAACGGGACCCGACTGTCTTCTTCTGCAACCAGAAGGCTTATCTCTGTACAGCCGAGAACGATGCCTTCGGCCCCATTGCTAACGAGATTATTCATGATGCGAATGTACTGCGCTTTGGAAGATGGTTTTACTTCACCAAGACATAACTCATCGTAAATTACCCGATGAACAATTTCTCTTTCCTGCTCGTTAGGAATAATGACATCGAGGCGATGTTTCTCGATGAGTCTGCCTCTGTAAAAGTCTTCTTCCATTGTGAATTTGGTTCCCAATAGGCCAATTCTTCGCAGACCTTGAGCCCTTATTCTCTCAGCGGTCGCGTCCGCTATGTGCAAGAGGGGGATATTGATATGGTTTTCCACGTCGTCTGCCATCTTGTGCATCGTATTTGTGCAAATTACGACAAAATCCGCGCCGCCGTTTTCCACATGCCTGGCGGCGGCAATCATCATTTCTGTGGCTTCTCCCCACTTTCCTTGATGCTGGAGCGTTTCAATTTCGGCGAAATCAACTGAGTACATGACACTTCTTGCGGAATGGAGATCGCCGAGTCTATCACGGACGGTTTTGTTGATAATGCGGTAATACTCGATGGAAGACTCCCAACTCATCCCGCCGATGAGACCAATCGTTTTCATTCCTTACACCTCAAAGTGATCGTTGTCGCTTTTCCCGGTCAAGTGACATCCTTGCGGGGAAGGAAACAACCAACCCTCTGCTCGCGTTCAGTTCCAGTCTCCGGCAAAAGCGTCTCCTCTGTCAACAGACTTTCGTTTCTCGAGCTCGACGAAATCGTTCTTGCCCGCTGTATTATTAAATTTGACGCCGAGATGCCAAAGGGATTAGTATTCAAACTGAGCCGTAGGAACGCTCGGCGTGAAGCACCAAACAACCTGTCACTGGAGACACAGGAGAGGCTATCATGAAACCGATACTACCATTTTTCCTTTTCCTACTTTTCAGCTTCAGTGTTGCTCAGGCGCAGGCGCCGGATAGCGACTATAACCCATCTGCGCTGCCTGCCACAGTGATCTTGCTTCTCGCTGTTGACGATGAAGGTCGTGATGAACGGTAGTGGTAGGTGTTGAAAGTGTGATTTTGCTCTGCTTACGCAACGAAGGATTCGATTCGGTTTGTGATGGCATCTTTCGTTGACCAAATAGTTCAGCTTTGAGATTATTGCCCTTTCGGGAATCAGCGGCGTGGCACGTTTTGATCGGGAAGCGTGATGGCGGATGCCAGGATGAAAAACGACTTAGCAGGCAATGTTTATCCCTCCTCAGGCAGGATGATATGTAGCTCAAATCCTGCTGAAGTGAATGTGCTTGTGGATTCAAATGTCACAGAGAATCGGAGGACACAAAAAATGAGAAAAGTAATCATGTCTTGCGTCGTATTTCTCAGTTTGGGGTTGGCTTTCGGTATCGCAAATGCGGATATCGACGAAGGTCTGGTGGCGCACTGGAAGTTCGACGAAAGTTCCGGTACCGATGCTTCGGATTCTTCGGGCAATGGTTACGATGGAACTCTGGTCAATATGGGTGACAGTAATTGGGTGGAAGGAAAGGTCGGCAACGCGTTGGATTTTGACGGAACCGACACTTATGTTGAGGTTGGCGACGTTGGTGAGTATAGCGACATATCCATCACATTGTGGGTCAACATCGATTCATTACCGGTCGAGTTTAATTCGATTTTCCATCACAACCTTTGGAGTAGCGGGGACGTTCACTTCATGATTCGTGCCTCCGGCGTGGTCCAATTCTCGGTAAACGCTACATCTCCTACGGATCAGCAGTCAGATTATGTATTCAGCGACACCGATTTTGGCACGTGGAAACATATCGGAGCTGTGTATGATATGACGGCGCAAAGCGTAACCTTTTACATTGATGGTCAGCAAGACAGCGTGGTGAGTTATACGACCGTTCGTACAGCCGTCCCTGGACCGATGCAAATCGGTAACTGGAATGATGCCGTACGCAATTTTGACGGTAGGATGGATGATCTCCGAATTTATGGCCGGGCCTTGAGCGCGGATGATGCCTTAGAGCTGTATGAGTGGGTCGGCGGGGCGAACGCGGGCAAAGATCAGAGGGTCGAGGCGGGGGAAACTGTAACCCTCAGCGGTTCCGGGCC
>JABMQX010000855.1 GCA_013203085.1 bacterium
ATCGAAGACAACCTCAAGGAATGCTACGTCCCCGCCGAGAACAAGGCGATCGAGGACTACTCCGATAAACTCCCTATCGTCGCCCACTTCGTCTTTCGCAAGAAAGATTTCGAATGAACGGAATGCTCTGAGGCTCGTTCCGCCGCAGAGCTTTTTTTCTCCACTTGACTCCTTTGAGATGAACGCGCAGCTCGCGGCGATTGAGGCCGAGGGTGCGCCGCAGCCCTGACGCGGTTAGGCCTACCGCGGCTTTCCTCAGAAAATCTCTCCCGGTGATGGCGTCAGAGAGTATGTGCCTGCCTTTGGTTCACAAAAGTTCGGAAATATGGATTCAGGTTTGATGAAGTCAGCTCTCTCAGAGCTTATAGGGGTCACGGGAAGTTCAGGGAGCGAATATGGCCCTTGCCGAGTCCCCTGACCGAGCAGCGGAGACGAAGGTATTCCCTGATCTTTTGATCGGTGAGGAAATCAGAGCAGTCAACGATGAGGGGTGTTTTGCCGGTGGCCCGAACGACGTACGCTGGGTCCAAGGCGAGATAGTCCCTATGGCCGACTGCGAAGACGACTATATCTGCTCCTTTCAAGCATTGAGTAAGGTCCTTGTGGACGGATGCTTCTTTCAACTCCGGCCACGTTTTGACCAATGGATCGTGGACGGTGACTACAGCCCCCGCTTCTACAAGGCTTTTCCACAGAGTTGCGGATGGGGAATGGCGGGTGTCGCCAACATCCTGCAAATATGAGGCACCGAGGAGGGCGACCATTTTCCCGGTTAACTCACCGTCGAGAGCCTGGTGAATAATGTCAAAAGTATGAAGGGGCATGAGATCGTTGGAGTCCACAGAGCGAACGGCGTATTCGAGCTTGACATCGGTTTGAAGAAGATGCGTGGCTGCCCAGTTGGCGAGGATCGGATCTTTCGTCAGACAGTAGCCACCGACTCCAAGGCTGGGCCGACACATGTTGTCGTGGGTGCCTTTTCTGACGCGGATGGACCTGATGACGTCAAAGAGGTTGACTCCGGCTTTTTCGGCGAGGAGTGCCCACTCGAGCATGAGAGCAATGTTAGCGGCACGGTAAGTGTTTTCAAGGACCTTGGCCATTTCAGAGGCGGTGGTGCTGGCCATGAGGTAGAGGGGAAAGTGGGCAACATCGAGGACGTTGCAGAGAAATTCCCGCGCCAAGTTGGCAGAGACATCATCAACGCCTCCGTACGTGCGCCAGAAGTTTCGGATGGAGCTGACGTATTGTTTGCCGGGCATGACACGCTCGTAGGAATGCGCGACTCTGGGGGGATTCTGGGATGTGTCAATGCGTCGCTTTTGGAATTCTTCAACCAGGGTTGGCTTAACGATTTTTTCGCATGTTCCGGGGGGCACGGTGGTCTCGACGAGGACAAGGGTATCGGGCTTGATATGGCGGCCGATGGTTCGGATTCCGTCTCTGAAGGCTGTGAGGTCACAGTATCCCTCGGCGGCTTTTCCGAGGGTTGGTTTGGTCGCGTCAAGCTGGATGTCAACCACCACGATGTCGGCGAGCTCATAGACATGATCGTGCCATGTCGAGCGAAGGGTCTTCTTGTCGACGACGCAGCGGGAGAATATCTCGGGGATTTCAGGGTCGTCTGCGTTGACTGGGGGCTTGCCGCTGTTGATGACCGGGATTTTCCAGAAGGACCGACGTGAGGGCCTCTGATGGCCGTGGACAAAATAGATGGGCTCGCCTCTACGGCTCTCGGCGTCAGCGACTATGGCAGCCATAACGGCGCCGACGAAGCCCATGCCCTGGACGACAACGATCCCACGGCCGAGGTTTCGCTGCTGGAGGGTGATCGCGTCGAGAGCTTGCTTTTCGTTTGCGCTTTCGTCCGGTCCCGGAAGACGATATTCGGTTCCGTCAGGGGATAGAGAGGTGTCTGCAGTCATGGGTTCCGTCCCTTTTCATATCTTCCTCGTGGTGTAATGTGTGCTCTCAGTTTTGCCTCTGCTCCTTTCACCTGCTTTTTACCCCAAAAGCGAACCCTGTTAAAGGGCTAATTCTTGCGTCGTGAGCGATGGACGGAGGCGGGCAGAAATTCCGGGTGTAGTGGGATTGATCGAGTGGCTCAAAGAATTGATGCTGACCGGGACATCGAGGGAGGTCTTGTGGACGTGGGGATACGAATTGGCCTGGCGTAGGAAATGCAGGCTTGAGGCGGATGATGGGGAATGTTCGCTTGACGGAGAAGAAGAAGACGGCGTATGGTCTTTTCTGCAAGGCGATTGTGGCGACGGCCATTCATGCTTACGGAGGTCGGAGTGCGTCGAGGCATTCGTATGGATGAGCGAGAAGCGAGCTGATTAGGGACCACGAGCTTTCGAATATGTTCAAGCAGATCAGAGAGTGGATAGAATCGCTTAACGCGATGCGTGCTGGTGACATGGAGGCGTTGAGCTCTCCGTTAGGGCGGAGGATCGTGAGGACTTACGGCCGTGCACCTCAGATACTCAGACAGCGTCTGACGCTGATCCGGAGGGTTCTGGTCTCGTTTGGAGAAACGTACGGAAGGGAAAGGCCGGTTGGCATAGTCCGGTGTCCGGGGAGGATTAATCTCATGGGCCGGCACGTTGATCACCAGGGGGGGCACTGCAACCCGATGGCCATAGACAGGGAACTGGTCATGGTGGTTCAACCGAGAAGCGATGACATTATCAGGCTTGCCAACGTTGACCCTGTGAGTTTCCCGGCGAGGCGCTTCTCGTTGAACGAACTGAAGCGGCGCCTGCCGCCGGACGACTGGTGGAGCTTCGTCAATGCACAAACCACGACCGATTTTATCGCAGACAACGGCGGGGATTGGTCGCTGTACGTACTCGCTGCGATCCTGCGCTTTCAGAACAAGTTCCCGCAACGCGGCATCCAAGGCATGAACCTCATGGTCGCCGGGGACATACCTATCGCAGCGGGTTTGAGCTCCTCTTCGGCCCTTGTGGTTGCTGCCGTCGAGTCGGTTGTTCTGGTGAACGGTCTTCCGGTGGAGGAGAAGGAGTTCCCGATCCTGTGCGGGGAGGGAGAATGGTTCGTGGGCACGAGGGGCGGATTCAACGACCACGCCGCGATGAAGTTAGCTGAGAGAGAGCGCGTCCTGAAGGTCAAGTTCTTCGACTTCGCTGTGGAGGATGTGGTTGACTTTCCGTCGGACTGCTGTCTGGCCATATGCGATTCCGGGATAAAGGCGAAGAAAAGCGAGAACACAAGAGATATCTACAACGCGAAAGTTACCGCGTACGCCATCGCAAAGGCGCTGATCAAGAAAGAGAGTCCGCGGTGGGCTGACGCCATCGAGCACTTTCGCGACATCCGTCCGCCGAATCTCGGCACATCCGTTGCGGAAATTTACCGGGCAATCCTCAACCTCCCGCTGACAATGTCGAGGCGAGCCTGCCGGAATGCTCTCTCCCCGAATGAAAGAGGCGAGATAGAGACGCTCTTCGCATCTCACCGCGACCCTGAAGGTGGTTACGATGTCAGGGGGATCGCGCTTTTCGGGCTTGCCGAGTGCGAGAGAAGCAGATTGTGCGCGGAATACCTCCGCAGGGGAGACGTCGCAGGACTGGGCCGCCTCATGAACATCTCACACGATGGCGATAGAGTTACTTCCGCCGCTGGGGACGGAAAGAGAATCGAATTTCGCGCCGGAGAAAGCGACGAGCTGCTCTCCGACCTCATTTCCCGTGCGGAAAGCGATGACGCCGCGACCAAAGAGACCGCTGCGATCCATCTCCAGCCCGGTTCCTACAGATGCAGCGCTCTTCACGTTGACCTCATTGTTGACATCGCCAAGTCCACTCCGGGGGTCTATGGAGCGCAGCTTTCCGGGGCGGGGCTGGGCGGTTGTGCAATGGTTCTGCTCGACCGGGAAGCGTCGCCGGGGCTGAGCAAGAATCTTCACGAGCGTTATTTCGAGCGAAACGCCCCCGGGGACAGTTTCCTGATCTGCACGCCCATCGGCGGCAGCGGACCCCTTCTCGCCGAGTGATTCCTTCACGGAACATCCTTCCTCGCAGTGGCTTGTCGGTCATGAGGCGGTGGTGGCTGTGGACGCGGACAGGGGGCTCCGCAAGAATTCGATGAGTTCCGGGGCAGTCCCGGTTGAACCTGGAACGCGGCGATTCTTGAGATGGAAGGCGAAAGACGCTTCCGTCGCTGGTCCTCCCCGGCTCTCTGCACCCTCTACGGTCTCCGCGAGGAAGGTTCCGGCGACCCGGCTTGCGGTGATACTTTGCTCCACTCCGGCACGGGCAAGCTATCGTGGGCAAGGAGGGTTTCAAACCATGCTTGAGCCATAACAGCCGCGCCGTTGTCGTTTGGGTGTCTTC
>JABMQX010000105.1 GCA_013203085.1 bacterium
CCAGACGAACCTGCTTTCTTTCCGCGTTCTCTGCGGTTTGCGGAAGCATGAGGGCATTCCAGTATGCCCTCTCGTCGAGAAACTACTGGAAAATACGGGGATTTTAGCCCCTCTTCGGGTTTGAAGAGCAGTTTGCATCCGCCTCTATCGCAAGGAGGTGCGCTCGAGAAAAGCGCTCAATATGAGCATAGGATGCACATATTTGCGACTTTCTGGACCGGCTGTGCAACTGAAAGGCCAAAGACCTGATGACACAAGCAAGCATGCTTCCAAGAATTCTTTCTGTCCCGTTGTTTTGTCAAAAAAACAAACACGTGAGCCAACTTATGAATCAGAGCACTAACGAGCTCCGCCCAACACGCCACCCAATCGCAGCCGCGCCCCCGCCAAACCCTTGTGTGCAATGGCGGTCATATTTGCAATAGGACCGGGGAAACGTATTCACGCAATGCAAAAGAGGAGATGTGCTGATGAGACACCCAACTTTTCCCGTGAGTTCCCTCCGGTTTTGTGCAGCGGCGACAGCCGTCGCCGTAGGACTTCTGTGTTTGGGGCAACCTATGGCTACCGTCGATGTGCGAATTCCGAGGTCAGCGAAAAACCTGCTCGTTGGCGCGAAGCTATCCGGAAACCTCGAATCGTATAGAAAAGGAATCCGTGGCGCCTCCGACCACATGATCTATGACTTGCAGCAGCGCCGATTCGTGAAGTCCTCGCAATGGCACGAGTACGGAGTGGGATACGGCCAAAGCCTCGGCATCGTGCCCGAAGAACACCCTGCCTGGTGGATGGCCGAGTGGCCGAAACTCGTCGAGGCCAACTTAATCGTCTTCAGTGGAGTTTATCCGAACCAACCCCAACCCGAAACCTGTTGGAAGATCGAGCTTCACCGTAATGGAAGTTGGTCAACTCACGCCCGAGGCACCGGCGGCTGGTACAACACAGGCCGCTACGTCTGGGGCGGACCCGGCACTGAACCGATTCGTTTCGATGCCATCCGCGTCAGCGCTTTTAGCAAGGATGAAAAGAGCCCTTTGAAAAGCATTCATTTCCGCGGCGAAGAAGGGGTTTCGTGGGTTGTTTGCCGTTGCTCCCCTATTGACGCACGCATACAGCCGCCGCGCCCGCCGCTGCGGTCGGGTCAGCCCCTCCGGTTCGCCGCTGAACCGCTTGCCGGTCACATCACGTCGTGGCGGTGGCGCTTCGGAGACGGCCAGACCAGCAGCGGCCAGCACACAACCCATACCTTCGCAAAGCCAGGGCCCTATGAAATTGCCCTTGTCTTCTCTGATGGAAACCATGTCGAGGAGGAATGCTGCGGCATAGCGGTGGCTCCGCCGATTGAAGCGACCATCACGCCCCTGAACGAGCCCATCATGGCCGGTCAGCCAGTCATTTTTGCCGGCGATAAGTCTTTCGGCACGATTAACAGTTACGCGTGGGATTTCGGCGATGGCCAGTCTGCGACTGGAGGTGAGGTCAGCCATATCTTCGCAAAGCAAGGGATTTACAAAGTCAAGCTGACCGTCTCGGACGGCGAGTTCAGCGACCATTGCCTGGCGATAGTCCGTGCCCACACACGCGACACCCTCCACGTGCCCCAGGTATTGCTCGATACTGACCAGAAGAACGAGCAAGACGACCAGCATTACCTCGGCTACGCAGTTTTTAGCGAATTAGATCTCCTCGGAGTCAACAGCGTCCATCACGGCGGTGGGCAGGAACCCATAAACTATGAGGAGATTCTTCACGTCCTCGATCTGGCGATAAAGAGCGGCCTGCCATCCCAGCGCGTGCCGTTCGTTTTTCGCGGCGCGAATCAGCGACTGAAGCCGCCCCGCAGCCGCGTGTGGTACGACACCATCCCCTATGTCACCGATGCCAGCAACGCAATTCTTGCCGCAGCTCGCGGCGCGTCCCCTTCAAACCCCGTGTGGGTTGTGCCAGTTGGGCCGGGCACGAACGTCGCCTGTGCCATCCTCCAGGCGAGGCAGAAGGGCCTTGAGCTGAAAAACAGAATGCGCGTCGCATGGCTCGGCGGCTCTCACGATTCGAACACAGGCGAGTTCAATGGGAATAACGACCCTTGGTCAATCTATGTCGTGGCGCACAGCGGCGTCCCAACCCTCATCGTGCCTGCATACGTTGGCGCGCAGGTTGCCATTGACAAACGAACCGAGGGACACCTCTATGCCGATCACCCCCTCGGGCAGTATCTGAAAACAATCGTCCCTGCCCGGAATAAGCCACTCTTCGATCCATCAGCATTGTCCGCTATCATCAGCGACCGCTTGGGCCTCGGCTGGGTCAAGCAAAAGGAGCCGATAACCATCGCCGGCCCCAAACAAGGCTATCGCTGGACGAAGACTGACCAGCACGCGAGTGTCTATGTTATCCGGCAGATCAATCAGGAGGCTATGAAAGCCGATATTTTCAATACCATGAAGGGCAGACCAACACGTCTGATCGGCGAGCCGCCCAGGTGACAGGGAAATGGCGGCCAATCCTGACACCACGGAAAGATGCCGAGCGAGCCCGCGGCAGTCCAGAATTCTTCTCAGGCTCCACACAAGCCGACGGCCATGAACGTAGAACCTCTGCATATCGTCCGTGCCCGCGGGCTGCCTGGACCAGTTTGCGACAAAACCAGCTTATCCCCCCGTCACGCACGACAGTTGCTCTTACCTTGTCTCCTGGACTTGCACACCTTTCCGTTGTTGCCCGTAGAATGCACCAAGCTGCTCGACATTGAGACGTTGCAGCATCACATTGCTTTCCGTGAGGTTCCGACCCCAGAGTGTCTGGCCTCCTTGTTCCTGAAACTGGGGCCTGCGTTTCCGGGCTCCCCTTGCCTCCTCGCGGCGGGCGAGGAAGGTGGCGCCGCGGTGGAAGGCGTAGCGGCGGTTCTCGTCGCGGGCGATGGCGGCTGCCATGCCCCGGATGCCGTCGGCGACGAAGATTCCTCTCAGGTCGGTCTCGCCGGAGACGAACTGCCCGCTCTGTGAGCCGATAACTTTCACCTGGGCTTTGTTGACGTAGGCTCCCGTGGTCTGGTCAATGAGGTTGACCCTCACCCGC
>JABMQX010000106.1 GCA_013203085.1 bacterium
CCGTTCGACAACGGAGAGATGAGGGTTCGCGATGAGAAACTCGCCCCCTGGCCCCGAACCCCCGAGGTCGTTCGCGAGCACATCGCCGCCTACTACGCCATGATTACCCACGTGGACGCCCAGATCGGACGGGTCCTGAAGACACTGGAAGAAAGCGGCCGGGCGGATGACACAATCATCATCTTCTCAGGCGATAACGGCCTTGCCGTCGGACAGCACGGCTTGATGGGCAAGCAAAACCTCTATGAGCACAGTGTCCGTGTGCCGCTGGTCATGAGCGGACCCGGCATCGGCAAGGGGCAAAAACGTGATGCCTTTTGCTATTTGCTGGACATCTTTCCCACTCTCTGCGATTGGCTCAACATTCCTGTTCCCCCTTCTGTTGAAGGCAAGAGTCTCGCCCCGGTCATCCGGAACGAGAAGGAGAAGGTCAGGAAGACTCTTTTCTATGCGTACAAGCGTTTTCAGCGGAGCGTCCGCACCGACCGGTGGAAAGTCATCATGTACAATGTCAAGGGCAAGCAGACCACCCAACTTTTTGACTTGAAAAACGATCCCTGGGAGCTGAAAAACCTGGCCGTCGACCCGGCGCAGGCAGAGCGCATCAAGGAACTGAGAACGCTTCTGAAGGACTGGATGAAGAGAATGGACGACCCGTGCGATCTAAATAAGCCCAATTGGGGCGACGTTACCCCCACAGGCAAAAAATGAAAAAAGAGAGGGCACTCAGATTCTCACGAAAGCTGCATATTCGGCGAGATAAAAGCATCACAAGTATTCTTCGAGTTAGCCTTCTCCTACGCTTTTGCAACTCTGTTCTTGGAAGGGAGAGAAGAGATGGATACGCGATTCAACCGACGTGATTTTCTGAAGACCATGGCCCTGGGGGCTGCGTCGCTGGCGCTTCCACGGGGTCTGTTTGCGCAGGAAGGGACCGGGAGCAAGCCGAACTTCATTCTTATCCATATTGATGACCTGGGCTGGACGGACCTCGCGTGCTTTGGCAGCCGGTACTACGAGACCCCCAACATAGATCGGCTGACTTCACAGGGGATGAGATTTACAGACGCATACGCCGCTTGCGCGGTGTGCTCGCCGACGCGAGCGGCCGTGATGACCGGGCGTTATCCAGCCCGAGTCGGCGTTACGGATTGGATACGCGCCCGTTTCCAGGGCGGCAAGATACCTCAGTCCGAGCAAAAGCTGCCCGAGTACGTCGGTAGCGCGAAAAGCAAACTCCTATGCCCCCGCAATCCGCTGTGGATGGAGCTCGACGAAGTTACAATCGCTGAAGCGCTCAAGCCGGCGGGATACGTCTCCTGCCACATCGGAAAGTGGCACCTGGGCGCAGAACAGTGGTATCCGGACAAGCAAGGGTTTGATTTCAACATCGGCGGGTGCGACTTCGGGCAGCCCCCCAGCTACTTCGATCCATATCAGAGAAAAGGGCAAGGCGGCATCCCGACCCTCAAACCTCGCCGTAGGGGTGAGTACCTCACCGACCGCGAAGGCGACGAAGCCGTTCGCTTCATCAGAAACCACAGCGACCGGCCTTTTTTCCTCTACATGGCTCACTATGCTGTCCACACACCGATTCAGGCAAAGGAAAATCTTATCGCCAAGTACAAGGCAAAGAAACCCACCAATCAGAAAAACCCAACGTATGCGGCAATGGTGGAGAGCGTCGATCAGGCAGTGGGCAAAATCATTAGCGCCCTTGATGAACTGAAACTGACCGACCGCACAATGGTGATCTTCACGTCCGACAATGGCGGGTTGCTCGGACCGACGCATAACGCCCCTCTGCGAGCCGGCAAGGGCTATCCCTACGAGGGAGGCATCCGCGTGCCGTTGATCGTCCGCTGGCCCCGCGTGGTCAATGCCGGTTCGGTTTGCGACGTGCCTGTCATCAGCGTTGACTATTTCCCAACGATATGTCAAGCCGCCGGTGTGAAGCTACCAGCGGGTCGCGCTATAGACGGCGAGAGCCTCATGCCCCTGCTCAATCACACCGGCTCGCTGGAGCGAGGCGAGATCTTCTGGCACTTCCCGCACTATCGGGGCAAGATTGTGCCCTACAGCATCGTCCGCGCCGGCGACTGGAAACTCATCAAGCGTTACGAAGGCGAAACCTTCGAGCTGTTTAACCTCAAGAACGACATCGGCGAAAAGACTGACCTCGCCGAGCGGATGCCCGAGAAGGTCAAGCAGCTGGATGCGAAACTGACCGCCTTACTCAAGTCCACCGGCGCCAAACTGCCGAAGAAGAATCCAGCCTATCGCCCGAGATAGAGAAGGCGGAAAGCACTGCGGCCCCGCCAGGGCAGGGGCAAGATGCCAACCGTAGGAATCGCGGGGCGATTCGGGTAACGCAGCCGTTGCTGACGGCGGGTGGCGCTGATGTAGGGCTACTTCAGCTCAATGCGGTAGAATTTTATTTCGTCGGCTTGAGCCGTATCCAGCCAGAATGTGCTCTCGCCCTGAGAGGACACGGTTGCCTCCTCGGTCCATGCCGAGGCCGAGAGGTCGAAACACGACCAAACAGTGTATGTGTCTTCGGGGCGACTGTCCCAAATGATTTGCCTTTCGCCGGACCCTTGCGAGATTCCCACGATCCTGAACCAAGAGCCATATTCGTACGCTCCCATATCCACCGTACGGTTCCATATGCGTGGGTTGCCATCCAAGTCAACCTCGGTCCACATCCAGGGCTCGTTCCTGCCCGTGTCAATGCACGGCGAATCCGGCAGAAAACGATAGTCGTTGTCATCATAGCTTTCGGCGTTGTCATCTGGGCCGTCCATGTCAACGAACTGAGGGCCTATCTTGGGATTAATGTTACCGTCCCCACCCCATGTCCAACCTTGGATACAGGAATAGCTGGGGCAAGGCTCTACGTCATAGGTGCCAGAAGGACCGTTGCCCCAAATAATGCAGTTGAGAATTTCGCCGCGGATTAAGAATACGCCGCCCCCTCCGGTTTCGGCCTGGTTGCCTACGATTGTGTTATTTCGCATGATGCCGTCGCACCGGCCAAGCCCACCGCCGTAGCGTCCGGCAGAGTTGCCGCAGATCACATTGTTCTGGATGATGCCGTTGCAGCCATGAAGGCCCCCACCCTCGCGGGCAGCGGAGTTCCCAGCGATGGTATTGCTCTGAATTCTTCCTTCACACCACTGAAGCCCCCCACCGTAGCTTGTCGCCGCGTTACCCGCGATCACGTTGTTCCGGATGGCGGCGTGAGTGCCACGGCCAGCGATTCCAGAACCACGTTCAGTGGCGCCGTTCCGAACGGTGAAGCCGGTGAAGATGCAGGCATGGCTTTCGCCCCCCCTAAAGCTGACGACTGGGCCCAGCCCACCGCCATCCAATATCGTCGAGGCGACTACACTCGGATCTTCGGGGTCAGAGCTACGAAGAATGATGTCAGGACCAACAAATTCAAGGTTTTCGCGGTATATCCCGGAAGCAACGACGATCTCATCGCCGCTCATCGCCATATTGATAGCTTCTTGGATCGTATGGACATCCGAGGGTACATGGTAGGCTATCGCCCCAGGGGATTTGCCATCGAGGGGGTCGCTTCCCCGCAGAACTTCTGTGCCGTCCCGAAGGCCATCACTGTCTGTGTCCTCAGTGTGGACATCAGTTCCGATGAGACACTCCTGCTCGTCGGACAGGAGGTCCCCGTCCAAGTCGGCAGAAGAATCGTGTTCATAGCAACCGATGTCTACTCGATCTCCAACAAGTCGGCAGTTTCCATCGAGGTCGCGTTGAGGCCATGGGAACCAGTAGTGATTTGCGCCGAGGTCTATACAGGGTGAGTCGGCCCGTAGGCGGTAGTTGTTGTCTTCGAGAGTCTCGTAATCGTCGTCCGGACCGTCCGGATCGACGAGCTCGGGA
The DNA here is from genome assembly GCA_013203085.1 of bacterium. Classification (GTDB taxonomy): domain Bacteria; phylum Auribacterota; class JABMQX01; order JABMQX01; family JABMQX01; genus JABMQX01. Next base: position 3,904 of record JABMQX010000106.1, read on the forward strand.
TATTCTGATACGTTCCCCTCACCGCCTGTGGTCCAACCCTGGATGCAGGAATATGTGGGATCGGTTGACTCAGACAGTTGCGGCCCCTCATCTGCTGCATTTCCCCAGATGATGCAGTTGATTATGGCGCCGCCGCACCCATACTGCCCGCCGCCCTTGAGAGCGGCCGTGTTGCCGAAAATGGTGTTGTTCCGGATGCTGCCGCTACAGGAAGAAAGCCCGCCACCACGCTTTTGTGTTGAGTTCGCGCAAATCAGGTTGTTCTGGATGACACCGTGGCAAAGAGCCAGTCCGCCACCCCCACCGTCCGGTCCCGTCCCGGACGCCGAGTTCCCAATGATCGCGTTGTTGAGGATGGGGCCATCGCAGCCTGCTAGCCCGCCCCCGAAGCGATGTGCCGAGTTGTCGTAGATAACATTGTTCTCAACCGTGCCGTCGCAGAAAGCAAGCCCGCCCCCGTCGCCCGACGTGGTTCCAGCTTCAACGCTGTTCCCGCTTATCGTGTTGTTACGGATTACGCCATCGCACCGAAATAGGCCGCCTCCATGCCCATCAATCGCGGAGTTTCCTGTTACCACATTGCTTTCGACCAAACCATCGCAGCACGCCAGTGCCCCGCCGCACTCAGCCCTATTGCCGGTCAATATGTTTCTTCGAATCGTGGCATGGGCATGGTTCCCATCATACGTCCCGCCGCAGATTCCGCCCCCATAGCGATTGGAGCGGGCCTCGCCGTTTCGAATTGTGAACCCCGAAAGAACGCATGTTTCATTCTCTCTGGTGTCAAAGGTGACGACCGACCCGGCTCCGTTCCCATCAATGATGGTGGTTGCGACGATGTCGGCATCAAGGGGCTCGGTGCTGGTGAGGATGATGTTCTTGCCGTTGAAGTGGATGTTTTCGATGTAGGTTCCTTGAGAGACCGTAACCGTATCGCCGGAAGATGCCAAGTCTATCCCTTCCTGGATGGTCTGGAGCGCGGTTTCCCAGGACGTGCCATCGCCAGAAGAAGAAACGGAGACATCGACGTAGTACGTGGCTGGCAAGGCCGAGGCCGTGCAGAACGCGATTAGGGCAACGAATGCGAAAAGAAGAACGGTTTTCATGCTTCCACCCCCTGTTGCGGAAACGACCTATCAGTTGCACGCTTACAGTACACAAAGCATAGGGCAAATTCGCCAGGAACAACAGAAGTATTTGCCGATGGTGAGTTGCGGCAAAAGGAGGCCTAGAGAGCCGAAAAGTAGCCCTTTGTCAACTCTATCCTACCCGCTTGCCGATGGGGACGGAGAATCTAATCAGGGTAATGCCCGCTTTGTGAGTTGCGAGCAGATTGTCTTGCAATTGCCATCTTCACAAACGCGCGAGAGGGCGACCACCTGC
>JABMQX010000107.1 GCA_013203085.1 bacterium
ATTCTGCCCTCTCTCCCCGCGCCTTGAACCAAACGCCCTTTCAGGCGAATTGCTGCCCTGGCCTCACGGGACGACTACGACTCGGTAAAACCTTTTCGACGCACTGCCGACCGTCGCATCACGCCATTCCGTCGTCTCTTCAAGGGCCGTGATCTCTCCGCTGACCGTCCGCCAGTCGCTCATGTCATCGCTCGCTCCGACCCAGTATCTCATTCCCGGCACGCTCTGCCAGCGAAGGATCATCTCCCCGTTCAAGGACATCTCATCCACCCGTAAGACTGAACCGTCGTCTCTTGGATGGGTGCCTGCGACAAACTCCCCCAGATTGGCTTGACCATCGTCGTCTGCGTCCTTGTCGGCATCGGTCGGATCGAACTTATTGAAAACGTATTGGTCTTCCCACCAGTCCGCCATTCCGTCGAGGTCCGTATCAACCTGAATCGGGTCGAAAACGGTAACCTCTCTCGTGCCCCAGACGATACCGAGGTCTTCACTCACGTCCGCTCCTCTTCTTATATAATCAACCGGATACGCTTCCCATTCGCCTCTCTCTCGACTGTAACCATACAGGTAACCCTGCGTCCCCGCGACAATCGCTACACGTTCCCCGACACCGCTCACTGCATGACTCCCGACGAAAACCAGCTCGTCCCACTCGCCTGAACCCGCCTTGTAACCGTATCCCCTCTCGGAGCTCCAGGCGACGCAAATCTGCTCCTTCGCCTCGCCGCCGATTGTGCCGCCGGGGACGTCCACGCTCACCCAATCATGACTCAAAACGTCGTAAACGTGGATTGCCGTATTTGTCCGAAGCATCGCCAGATAGTCGCCCACGGTCCCCACCCGGGAGCCCCCAGCGAAATTCCTCTCCTTCCACACTGCGTCCAGTCCGTCGTAAACGTACACTTCGATATCCGTCCACAGCGCCGCGGCGTTCTCAGCAGCCTCGCCCTGAATTGTTCTCGAAGAAAGGTTCACCGCTCCCCAGTCTCCTTTTGCCGCCGAATAACCGAAGGCCTTCAGGTCCGTCCTGAGGACACCGATCCCGTCCCCCATCATCACCTGAGGGGAACTTCCCGCCAGAAACTCCGACGCCCATGCCCCAAGGTTTGGGCTGTACCCGTAAACCTTGTTGTCAGTCCAGATCAGCGCCACGTAAGCTCCCGTCTCCCCTTCCGGGGAGGACCCCGCCAGCGTTGCCCTCGCCGAGTGCCCTGATGACGGATCGTACCCATAGGCATAACCGTTCGTCCACAGAACAGCGACTCCCTTCCCCATTTTCCCTCCGGCAACCGTCCCCGAAGGATACATCGAAGTCCAGCTTCCCTTCGTGGCACTGAACCAATGAACCTTGTTGCTGCTCCATATCATCGCCACGTCCTCATGGGCTAATCCTTCCTCGGGCGACCCCGACAGCGTATCCGATTCCCATATCCCGTCGTTAGCGCTGAACCCGTAAACCTTCGTCGAAGTCCAGACAATCGCCACCCTGCCGCCGATGGCTGACCCGACCGGCTCCATCGGAAGCGAAAGTTCTGTCCATGTGTCCAGAAACGCACTGTACCCGTAAGTCTTCCTTCCGGCGCGCACCAGAACGATCTGCTTATCCACCTCCACTGATTCTATGCTGCTCGTCAGGCTGCGGACGTTCCAATTCCCTGTCAGTCCGCTATAGCCATAAATCCTCGTCGCAGTCCAAACCGCCGCCACATCATCAGCCGCCACACAATCAACCGCTTGCTCTGTCAAATTAGCTTCCGCCCAGACCCCAAGGCCGGAGCTATAAGCCCACGCCTTCGCTTGCGCCCAGCACACTGCCGTCCTGGGCGCAACTTCCTGACCCAGGACCGATGTTGGAATATCCTGAGTCACCCAGCTCCTTCTCCCGCGATTGTACGCATGCGCTGCCCTCAGCGTCATCACTAACACGACGGTTTCCGCCAGCTCAGCGCTCCTTATCTCCTCCGGTAAGATCGTCTTCCTCCAGGAAGACGCGCAATCAGCACGCTCCGGCATAGTTGCCAGCAGAACAAGCGCGAACACAGCCATCAACCTCAACAATCCGTTCCTTGCCAACCACCGCATCATCATTCCTCCACTTGGCGTGTATCATTCATCATCGCGATCCTGCACTGTTTATTCACGGTTGCAGGTTACATTCCAAAGATCGAACGGCAGATCGTACAGACGCCGCGAGGGAGAGGCAATTCCGGTCTTTCTCATCTCTGGGCCTTCCGCGATTTCTGCGTTCAATTCTTTCGTCCCTCAATCCAGACTTACCGGATCAACATCAATCCCCACCCTCACGCTGCGGGGAAGTTTCAGCTCCCTTATGACATTCTTGTAGGCAATAGTCACGGGCGCCACCTCCACACATTTCACCAGCGCCTTATACCGATACATCTTCTTGGCTCTCACGATCCTCGCCGGCGCCGGCCCCAGAACCTTTGCCCTTTCGCCCAGCCTCTTGGCAAGCTCCCTCGCAACTTTGCCTGCTTCCTCCTTCACCTTCCCTTCATCTTTTCCGGTCATCGTCACGGAAACCAGATGCCCCACCGGCGGATACCTGAGCTCCTCCCGGTCCTTCATCTCCTCCCGGTAAAACATAGCATAGTCGTACGCCTTCGCGGCCAAGACCGCCGCGTGCCCCGGACGAAAAGTCTGCACCACGACCTCCCCTGGAACCTCTCCCCGCCCAGCCCTCCCGGACACATGCATTATAAGCTGAAAGGTGCGTTCCGCTGCCCGAAAATCGTGCACGTGTAGACACGTGTCAGCAGAGATTATGCCAACAAGCGTCACATTCTCAAAATGCAGTCCTTTACTTATCATCTGTGTCCCCAGCAGAACATCGGCTTTCCCCACCTTGAAATCCCGGAGAATCTTGAAATGCGAGTCTTTTTGCCTCGTCGTATCGCGATCCATCCGGAGAATTCTCACCTGCGGAAAAATCCTCTTCAAAAGCCGCTCCACTTTCTGCGTCCCCACCCCTCGGTATGCGAGGGTGCCCCTTTTGCAGGAGGGACAGGCAGTCACCACCGGCGAGACCTTTCCGCAGACATGACACATCAAAAGATCATCTTTCTTGTGGTACTTCAGGGCAACGCTGCAATCTTCACACTCCAGCACTTCCCCACAACTCCGACAGCTCAGGGCGGTCGAGTAACCTCGGCGATTCAGAAAGACCATCGTCTGCTCGGACCTCTCCAGCCTTTTTTCAATAGCGTTCAACAGCGCGTCGGAGAAGATGGCAGCGCCCTTCCTCTTGTCCGCTTCCCTCTTCATATCCACCACCGTCATCCTCGGAAGGGGCCTATCGTCAACGCGCTTCGAGAGACGCCCCAAACAATACTTTCCCCTCGCTGCCTTGTAGAACGATTCAAGCGAAGGCGTTGCGCTGCCGAGAAGGACAACCGCGTTCTCGTTCCGGCCGCGATAGAGAGCCACATCCCTCGCGTGATACGTCGGGCAGAGCTCCGATTGCTTGTAGCTCGCGTCGTGTTCCTCGTCCAGCACGATCAGTCCGAGATTCGGCGAGGGCGAGAACACAGCCGAGCGTGCCCCAACTGCTATCCTCGCTTTCCCCTGGCGAATCTTGTGCCACTGATCGTGCCTTTCGCCATGCGACAGCCGATGATGCAGCACCGCAACCTCCTCGCCGAAACGCGACCTGAACCTCTCAATCGTCTGCGGCGTCAGAGATATTTCCGGCACGAGCATGATGCTGCTCTTCCCTTTTTCCAGCGTGCGGCCAATCGCCTGAAGATATATCTCCGTCTTCCCGCTCGACGTGACCCCCTCGATCAGATGAACCGCATGAGCCCCCGAGTCTACGTCTTTACAGATCGAGTCGAAAACCACCTGCTGTTCCGCATTCAATGTCTTCGGCTCGCTCCGGAGGTAGATTTCGTCCTTCAGCGCGAGCCTCTCCATCCTTCTCTTTTCCACCTTCGCCAGTCCCATCTCCTCCAGCCTTCTGACCGTGGCTGGCGAACAACCGCTTTCCTCGCATAACTCTTTGAGAGAAATCTCTTTCCCCGCCTTTATCAGAACCTCCAGCGCAGCCGCCTGCTTCGGAGCCCCACGCCGCGACCTGACGCACGCTTCTCTCGTTGCGTCAATCGTCCTGGCACGCTTCACGAGTGCGATTTCCTTGAACCGAGCCCCCGGGCGCCGCACACTCGCCGGCACAACACATTTCAGCGCCGTCTCGAGCGGCGCGCAATAGTAATCTGAGACCCATTCCGCAACCTCCAGCAGCTTTCGCGGCACGGCGAAACGGCTCGCCACTTTTCCCGCGATCTCCTTCACCGGCTCGAAGGAAGGCTGATCGGAGAAACTGACCACGTAGCCCGTCCGCATCTGTGATCCCAGAGGTACCCGGACGCTGCTCCCCACGTCAATGCTGCCCCGCAGCTTCTCCGGCACGGCGTAATCCAGCTTCTTCCCCACCGCCACTTCCAGCGCCACTTGGGCAAACCTTTTTGATGAGCCTTCTCTCTTCATGCTACTTCGGGCTACGTCCTACGATCTTGAGCACCTTCTGCATATCTTCCCAGACGTCCCACTTCTTATTCGGGTTTCGCAGCAAATAAGCGGTATGAAACGTCGGCATCACCGGTATCCCACGGAAATTTCCGAGATTCCCCCTCAGCTTCGTTATCGGCGTCTTAAGCCCCAGAAGCGCGTGCGAGGCATGCTTTCCCAACGTCACAATGACCTTCGGCTTGATAATCTCCAATTGTTTCGCCAGGTACGGAAAACACTGCTCCATCTCTTCCGGAAGGGGGTCACGATTCCCCGGCGGGCGGCATTTCAAAATGTTCCCTATATAAACATCCTCTCGCGTGTACCCCATCTTTTTGATCATGTTCGTCAGAAGTTGCCCCGCCCTTCCTACAAAAGGTCTGCCCTGTTTGTCCTCCTCTGCCCCCGGCGCTTCTCCTATGAAGACGATATCCGCCCTCTCGCTCCCTTCACCGAAGACAAGATTGATCCTCCCGGCCCCCAGCGGGCATTTGTGGCAATCCCTCATGATCTCTTCCAGCTCTCGCAGCGTTCTCACCCCGCGAGCTTTACGAAGAACCTTCTCCATCGCTGTTCGCCCTTCCGGCGACAGGTATATGTCAGTCTCTCCCTCCTCTTTCTTCTGCAAAAGATATTCCTTCATTCTCCCGATCAAACCGGCCAAACCTTCCATACGCGTCTCCGTCATTCTTATCTCCTCGAATTCGCCGGCCGTGCATCACTTCAATACGAGCCACACCGCTGCGAGCACCGCCGCCAAAACGAATCCTGTGTCCGCGACAATCTCACATTTCATCGCCTGATTAATCAGCCGAAAATGGTACAGCCCCAAATAACCGAGCACATATGCTAACGTCGCCAGTTGCAGGAACCCCGAGCCGTTCACCCAC